>JASFNW010000003.1:0-83030 GCA_050116835.1 Desulfobacterales bacterium | reverse complement strand
CCTACCGGCCCGGGAGATGATTCTTTACAAAGCCCTCCTGCCCCAAACAATCAACCGTGTTCGATCCCGGGCAGCAGAACTTGAGATCCCGCTGACTGAAATTAGAAAACTTGTCGATTCGATTAGAGATAGGCATCGATTTGCAGGATTCGAAAACCTGATTTCACTGGTTTATCCGGAACTGGACACCGTTTTTGATTTTTTACCGGGCGATGCACTTGTGATATCCATCTCAGATGAAGAGCTGACGAAAACGATTCAGGCGCAAGAAAATCATATTGCTAAGAATTATGAAACCGCTTATCTCGAAAAAAACATTTGCGTAGAACCGACCAGTTTGTATTTGAGCGGATCTCAAATCCGAACATTGATCACCCAACGCCAACCGCTTGTTTTTAAAATGTTCGAGGTTCACGCAAGCCAATTACAGAATGATACGGGGATTCTGCAGTTTAAAGCGCTTATTGAGGACAACAGCGACCTTAGCCGGCAGTTAAAAAATTATCGGGAAAGAGAAAACCTTCTCAAACCGTTGGCCGACTGGTTAGACACTAACCGCCGAAAAGGACTGACGCTGGTTCTGGTGTGCCGAACGAACACCCAGGCGCAAAGACTAAAATCGCTGCTGATTCCTTATGGTTTTCAATTTAAAACGGCCCATTCATTTGAGAATGTGAAGATAGAGCCGGGAACCATCTGGCTGTGCTTGGGACAAGTCTCAGCGGGATTTGTTTGGCCGTCTGAATCATTGGCCGTTATAACAGAAGCGGAAATTTTTGGTTTAAGAACTCACCGCAAAAAAACACTGCGTCCCGGGCGACCCTCTGAGCTCCTTGATTTGCAGGATTTAAAAAAAGGTGACCTGGTTGTTCATGTTGAGCATGGCATCGGACGCTATGCGGGCCTGGTCAAGTTACAAATTGATGGACTCGCCAATGATTTTCTTGAATTGGTTTATAAGGATGGGGACAAACTATATCTGCCGGTTGACCGCATGAACAGTGTTCAGCAGTACATGGGGGTGGAGGGTGTTGTACCGGTCATTGATAAGTTGGGCGGTAATTCCTGGAAGCGGATTAAAGCTCGGGTTAAACGCTCTGCAGAAAAAATTGCCGGTGAGCTCCTTAAATTGTACGCTTCCCGCAGAATCGAAAGGGGATTCGGGTTCAGTTCGGTTGATAATTATTTTCGCGATTTTGAAACCGGCTTTGAATATGAGGAGACGGCCGATCAGGTCAACGCTATTGAGAATGTACTTGAAGATATGTATCAGACAACACCGATGGATCGGTTGGTATGCGGGGATGTCGGGTATGGAAAAACAGAAGTGGCTTTGCGGGCATCCTTTTTGGCGACCTATAACGGCAAACAGGTCGCGGTACTGGTCCCAACGACCATACTGGCCGAACAGCATTATGCCACCTTCTGCAAACGATATGAGCGCTACCCGATTAATATTGCCTGCCTGAGTCGATTTCGCCCGGTTAAAGAACAAAAGCAGATATTATCCGATTTAAAAGCCGGCAAGCTGGACATTGTGATCGGCACGCATCGATTGCTGCAAAAAGATGTCGCTTTTAAAGATCTGGGGTTGCTTGTTCTGGATGAAGAGCAGCGTTTTGGCGTCCGTCACAAAGAAAAGCTGAAAAGCCTGAAGCACAATGTTGACGTGCTGGCGCTCACGGCCACTCCGATTCCGCGAACCTTGCATATGTCGCTGATGGGTATCCGTGATATCAGTGTGATTTCGACACCTCCTGAATTTCGACAATCGATCATCACCACCATCTCCGAATTTGATGAAGAACTCATCAAAGAGGCGATTCGAAGAGAACTGCTGCGCAATGGACAGATTTTCTTTGTTCACAATAACATACAAAGCATCCGTAAAATAGCGCGCAAACTGCAACAGCTGGTGCCGGAGGCCAGAATGGATGTCGCGCATGGCCGCATGAGTGAAAATGAGCTTGAGCAAGTCATGTATCGATTTTTCAACAAAGAATTTGATTTGCTCGTTTGCACGACCATTATTGAGTCCGGCCTTGATGTATCGTCGGCCAACACCATCATCGTAAATCGGGCCGATCGTTTCGGGCTGGCACAAATCTATCAGTTGCGCGGTCGCGTCGGCCGCTCAGATGAGCAGGCCTATGCAGTTTTGATTATCCCACCCGAAAGCATACTGACCTCAGATGCCCGCAAACGGCTCAAGGTCCTCATGGAACACAGCGACCTGGGATCCGGGTTTCAGATTGCGATGAATGATTTGAAAATTCGCGGCGGCGGTACCATCCTCGGCGCTTCTCAATCTGGCCATATTGCCGCTGTGGGTTATGATATGTTTTTGAAGTTGATGGAAACGGCTATTGCCGAACTTAAAGGCCAGACACCCATTGAGCCACTGGACCCCGAGATCAATGTTAACTTGTCCGCCTTTTTATCTGAATCCTATATACCGGATATTGATCAACGAATGGCGGCTTACCGCCGGCTGGCCCGTTTAAGCGAACTGCAGGAACTGGCCGATTTTAAAGATGAGCTGATCGATCGTTACGGGAAATTGCCGGTAGAATCCAATAATCTTTTGTTCAAGATCGTTTTGAAAATTTTGTCAAAAAAGGCCTCAATTGCCAGACTGGATCTGTCAAAGCGCCATATGCATCTTCAATTTTCACCAGTGCACTTGAAAAATACCCAGGGACTGGTGGACTTGATCCAGTCGGCTCCCCGACGCTACGAATTGACAGCGGGTCAAGTTTTAAAGGTAAAATTGACGAATGATCAGGGTACCGGGTATACAAATCATGCTAAAAATATATTGAAAGAAATAGTACAGCATGTTAGACATTAAAGTTTAAGATGATCTACTCCCAAAATGTATCTAACGCGTTCAGATTGAGCCTGTTTTCAGTTAATCTGTTTGACGGTTAATGGTTTCTTTCCTATTTTAGCGGGCTCAACCGGTTCAATCCCGTTTGCGGGGACCTTCGGCCGGCACAACAGACAGACCCGAACAAATTTTCGAAAATCCTGGGGATAGGATGTACGTGCAAGAACCAATAAAACCAGCTGCCAGTCGAATTTCCGGATTTTATTTTACATATGAATGATTTATTGATGACCAAAAAGATTTTGCAGAAAATTAAGTTAATGTCGGCGCTGTTGATTCTGGGTGTTCTGGTGGGTTGCAGCAATTCAGGTTCAAACTCCGGCAATGAACCCTTGATTCGTGTCGGTGATAGAGTGCTTACGGTTTTAGAGTTCAATGAGGCATTTGAGTTTGTCCAGTCGGTTCATCCTGAAAACTTAAAGGATCATCCTGAGGATCTGAGAAATGCGCAACGACGCCTTTTAAACCAGCTGGCTGTTGAGATGATTATCCTTGAAAGAGCTGAAGAACTAGGGATTTTTATATCGGATGAAGAGATCAATAAGGCCGTAAACGACATTAAAAGCGATTATCCTGAAGATACGTTTGAAAAAACATTGCTCAAAACGGCTGTTTCATATGACCTTTGGGAGGCTCGTTTAAAAAATAGATTACTGTTGCAAAAAGTGATCGACCAGGAGCTTAAGGATGAAATTGTAATCACCCCTAAAGATATCGCTGACTACTATGAACGCAACATAAAAACACGAACACAGGAATTCGAAACTGCAGGTTCAAAAGGCGACATCAATGAAATGATCATAAAATATCTGCGTCGGGAAAAAGCGGAACAGGCGTACAAAATTTGGATAAATAATCTTAAGAAAAATTACAGCATTGAGATCGACAGTGCCCAGTGGGAAAAAATTAGCGGTTCCCGATACCGCCCGGATCAGGATCTGGAAGATTTAGATTTGACTCAAAAGCCGGAGTGAATTTTTTAAAAACCTATCTCAAAAAATGCATCCAACGTCCGATTACTGCGTATCCGGGATAAATGGGTTGCGCCTCAATTTTTGAGATAGGTTCTCGTTAAAAAGGCAAAACAATTTAAAACAAATTGCTCATTTCAATTATGGCCTGATATAAATGAAGCAGCGACCAGCAAAATTGAATTTATTATCAAGCCTATTGTGCGTGCTGACCCTATATGGCGGTTTACTGATCAGTGACGTCCAAGCGGATTCTCCCGTTGTTGTCGATCGAATTGTTGCGGTTGTTAATGATGAAATCATAACCCTCTACGATCTCAATACGGAATTAAAGCCGTATGAGGAAAATATCAAGGCGCTCGGTTATGATGCCGATAAAACGCGTGAAACGCTTTTTAAGCTGCGTGGTGATCTACTCAACAAGCTCATCGACAGAAAATTGACGGATCAGCAAATCAAGAAGAATAAAATCAGTGTCAGCAGCAAGGAGATTGATCAGGCGATAGAGCGAATTAAAGAAATGCGTCATTACACTGATGAAGAATTCAGGGCAGGATTGGCTGAGCAGGGTTTAACAATGGAAGAGTACCGTGAAAAATTAAAGCAGCAACTGCTAAGAAGAAACCTGGTCAATCGCGAAATTAGATCAAAAATTGTCATCACCAATGAAGAAATCGAAGAATACTACAATGCTCACTCGGAAAAATATGCCGGTAAAACAAAATATCATATCTGGAATATAGCGATCCGGTTTTCTCAGTATGCCGACGACACCGAAAAACAGATGGCATTGGAAAAAATGGAAAAGGTTCTGGCGCAATTAAAGCAAGGACGCTCGTTTGAATCCATTGCCAGTGAAAATCTAGACAATCCGGGGATGCCTCAAGGTGCGGATTTGGGGCTGTATCAGGTGGACGAATTGTCTGCCGATCTAAAAGACGTTGTCAGATCTATGTCAGTAGGCGAATACAGTTCCTTATTAGAGTTTGCCGGTGGATATCAAATTGTCTATATCGAAGAAATCCTTACGACCGATCCCAAAGCTATTGCTGAAGCAAAACATGAAATCCAGGACGCTTTGTATAATGAAGCAATTAACAATCGCTACGATGCCTGGTTGACCGAGCTTCGCGAACGATCGCATATCGAGATTATTCAATAGTGCTCGCAGACATTCGGAAGCTAACCAGTAAACCAGAATATAAATGCGAAACGCAATTATTATGAAACCGGTAAAAGAATCTTTCTCTTTTGGATACTATCTTCAGTCGATAAGGCTCGAAAAAAATATCACCCTGGCGACGGTGGCTGAAGAGACCCGCATTGCGATGAGTAATCTGACGTTAATCGAAAAAGAAGATGTCGAATCACTTCCGGATCCAGTATTCGTAAAGGGGTTTTTGCGTTCTTATGCACAGGCCATTGGCGCAGATGGTGATGAAGCCATCAGGCTTTACGAGGCTCGGCTCAATATGAAAAGCCGGCTGGAGGACATCCAAGGCTATTCGCCCAGTTCATCGGTTGCTCCTTGGCGCAACCTGATTTTGTCGATTATTGCCGTTGTGGGTTTCATTGCGTTGTCTTTATACGGCATTTCTTATTTTCAACACCACGACCTGGTGGGTAAAGCCGCTGCGCCGTCAAGTGCCCTAGAACTTACGGAAGAAAAGCACTCCGCTGATGGTAAACCATCGGACCCGAAAAAAGAAACAGCACCCGAAGCGCCTTTAAAATTGGTTTTACAAGTTAGCGCCCTTGAAGACACATGGATAAAGATCATTGTGGACAATCAAGAATCCAAGGAATACAATTTGCGCTCCGGAGATCAGCTCGAAGAAGTCGCCACCAGAGGCTATAACCTGCTGATAGGCAATGCCGGTGGGCTCGAATTGAAATTGAATGGCAAACCTGTAGAAATTTCCGGGAAGGAAGGCGAGGTCGTTAACATTCAGATTCCTTGATACCTTTTCGGAAATAATATCGGATTAGAAAATGCAAACCGATCGCACCAAAATATTAGTGGACAGTATCAAACGACTTTTGAGGCGCAGCGCCACGACGCATCTCAGGAATATTGTCGCCAAGACCCATGCGGCTGACCTGTCGGTCGTTTTTCGTTCTCTATCGGCCTCACAGCAGCACGTGTTATTCAATTTGATCACCGATATCGAGAAAAAAGGGATTTTATTCAGTGAGCTGGACGCCGACACCTTCTTAGATCTCGTTGAAGAAATTCAACTGGAGGACATCGTTGAAGTCTTTGAGCAGATGCCCAACGACGATGTGGCTGATCTGTTGGAGCGCTTGCCTGAAGAAAAAGCGGATGCCATCCTGGAAAAAATGAAAAAGGATGAGTCGGAAGAACTCGAAGATCTGCTGCGTTATGAGAATGATACCGCCGGTGGCATCATGGTGCGTGATTTTATCGCCCTGGCGGAGGATACAACCGCTAAAGAGGCCATCGAAGCGCTGCAAAAAGAATATTCTGATGTTGAGATGCCCTTCTACCTTTACGTGGTTGATGATTACGGCAAACTGGTCGGCGTGAGTTCATTGCGCCAGCTGGTATTGGTGCGACCTGAAACGCCTCTTAAAGAGTTTATGACCACCGACGTATTTTCTGTTCAGACCGACATGGATCAGGAGGAAGTTGCCAAAATCGTTGCCCGCTATGACATATTAGCGGTTCCGGTTGTTGACGACAGCAACCGGCTGGTGGGTATTGTGACGGTCGATGACGTCATCGACATATTTCGGCGCGAAGCCACCGAGGACATATTGAAAATGGCCGGCGTCGGAGAAGAGTTTGTCGAAACCAAATCCGTTTTGAAAAGCACGCGTATCCGCCTGCCCTGGCTTTTTGCCAGTTGTATAGGCGGTATTGTAGCCTTTTTTATTATTGGCAAATTTGAAGGCTCTTTAGCCAAGATTGCAACACTGGCGGCCTTTATCCCCGTCATCATGGGTATGGGCGGAAATATCGGCACCCAGTCCTCCACCATTGTTGTCCGGGGCATTGCCACAGGTCGAATCGATATCCGGGACTTTTGGTCTGTCCTTTTCAAGGAGTTATTGATCGGCGTGATATTGGGCGTCATCTATGGTCTGCTCATCGGCAGTGTTGCTCAGATACGATATAGCACGGGTGCACTGGCCCTTTCAGTTGGTCTGGCGGTCATCAGTTCCATGTCGGTAGCCGCCTTGGTAGGTTCGATGGTCCCAATGGCTTTTGCGCGCATCCATATTGACCCGGCTGTCGCTACCGGACCTTTTGTAACGACCGCCATCGATATCATCAGCGTTACCTTTTATTTCACGATTGCCACCGCTCTTTTGGGTCTCTGAATTAATGTCTGTTTTTACCACGCCTGCCATTTTACTCCGCAGAATCGATTATGGTGATTACGATCTCATTTTAACGTTTCTGTCCCTGCAGCGCGGCAAAATTTCGTTGATTGCAAAATCTGCCAAAAAAAGTACAAAACGGTTTGCGGGCACTTTGGAGCTTTTTTCGCTCATTGAACTCGTCGGCAATACGGGCAGGCGAGGGGGGCTGCCCGTTCTGCAGGAAGCGGCCCTTATATCTCCTTATAGCGCCATCCGCAGCGACATCAAACAAACTGCTTATGCCAGTTACTGGTGCGAGTTAATTTACAACTGGCTCGAAGAAAACGAGAAACAGGCTCAAATTTACTACTTATTAAAATATGTCCTCGGTGAGCTCGATAGCGGTGCCCCAACTCCCGCCGAGTTAAGCGTCTTGTTTCAAATGCGGTTGCTCTACCATTCCGGCCATCGCCCAAATCTGTCAGAATGTGCAAACTGCCACAAAAATCTTGAAACCATTGATACGCAACAAGTCATCTTTGATGTTACCCGAGGGGCAATTCTATGCCAGGACTGCATTTCAGGCTCCGGTGGACCCATCCGGCTTTCAAAAGGAACGATTAAACATCTCATCTGGTATGAAAGCGGGGACCTTAAAAAGGCCTCCAGGGTCAGATTCGGGACTCAGGCTCTCAAAGAAAGCATAGAACTGCTCGAGGCATTTGTGCCTTACATTTTGGGGATACAACCGCGAAGCCTTAAATTTTTAAAACAGATTCGGCAGTGATTACGCCTGTTTCTATGGACTGAAAATTTTCGTCCTCGTGCTCGTCCTCGTCCTCGGAACTGTAAATTGAAGAAGCGTGATTGAATGGTATTCGAGGACGAGAACGAGTGCGACGACCAGTACGATTCGGAAGTATTATGACAAACAAAATCCAACAAATTCTTGAAAACGAACCCATTGAAGCTTCAGCACCCTGCCGGATCGATATGGGGGGTACTTTGGACATTCGTACGTTTTATTACCCCCTGCGACATTTGTCTCCCTGTACGTTTAATATTGCTCTGGACCTCAGAACCCGAATTCGGCTGATGCCGTATCACAAAGGCCGCATCAAAATTTCCTCAAAAGGCTTCAAAAGTGCTGAATTTTCCATCGATCGGGTGCCGTTTACACATCCACTGGGCCTGATGTTTGCTGCAGGGGTCTATTTTAACGCCAACAATGTCCATGTCCGCATTGAATCCCAGTCACCACCCCGCAGCGCCCTGGGCGGCTCATCAGCTGCAGTTGTTGCTTTGATCGCTGCTCTTTCAAAGCTATGCCAGAAGGCATCTGACGCCCCACCGTTTACAAGATCCCAAATGGCCATCCTGACGCAGGGGTTGGAGGAAAGCGTCGCGGGCGTACCCTGCGGTTTTCAGGATCAGCTGGCTGCCATCTACGGTGGTGTCAATGTATGGAAATGGCCCACGGGGGTCGAAGATCCCCAGTTCAGGAAAAAAGTAGTTGTGCCCAAAAGATGGCATAAGCATTTTGAGAGGCATCTGCTGATGGCCTACTGCGGAAAACCGCATATTTCCAAAGATATCAACGGCCGTTGGGTGCAGCAATTCCTTGCCGGAAAATTTCGTCGTCTGTGGATTGATATTGTTTCCGTTACGCAGCAGTTTGTTATGGCCCTGACCGAACGCAATTATGCACTGGCAGGCGAACTGATGAACCGCGAAACAGCCATTCGCCGGAAAATGACACCGGACGTGCTTGACGAGATCGGCATCCGCTTGGTCCAGTCCGCCCGGTCTCAAGGATGTGGGGCCCGATTTGCGGGTGCCGGAGGAGGGGGATGTATTTGGGCACTGGGTGAAGTGGAAAATATTGACAGATTGAGGCCATTGTGGGATGAGATACTTTCATCTGCAGATGAGGCCCGGCTACTGGATATCAACATCGATTCACAGGGGCTAGTGGTCCACCAACCGGCATAAATCAGGCTTCTCGGCTTTCAGTCAACTGGCACTGCTTCTGTCTAATTGGTTTGATGGGTTTAATTTGTCCATTGGGTTCGATTTAGACAACTCATACAACCAATGAAGCCAATTAAAATGGATCTAAGAAGTTTTTGGTCCCGCTGAACCTGTGTGCGCTGAACTTAAATTTTTTGAAGCCGTGAGAATGAAAAGGGAGACGACATGTATTTTCAGGATGTCATCTTGGAACTGAACAAATTCTGGGCCCGCAAGGGCTGTGTGATGGTGCAACCCTATGATTTGGAGGTCGGCGCGGGCACCTTCCATCACGCTACTCTATTAAAGGCCCTGGGTCCGGAACCCTGGGATGTTGCCTATGTGCAACCTTCCCGGCGACCGACCGACGGTCGCTATGGAGACAACCCCAATCGCCTGCAACACTATTATCAGTATCAGGTCATTTTGAAACCGTCTCCTTTTAACGTCCAAAAGCAATACCTTCAGAGCCTGAAGGTGCTGGGCGTTGACCCGCTTGATCACGATATCCGTTTCGTGGAAGATGACTGGGAATCGCCCACCCTGGGTGCTTCCGGCCTGGGCTGGGAAGTGTGGCTGGATGGAATGGAAATCACGCAGTTTACCTATTTCCAGATGGCCGGCAGTGTTGAATTGCACCCAATTCCGGTTGAACTGACATACGGTTTGGAAAGAATCGCGATGTATCTTCAGGGCGTAGACAATGTTTATGATCTGCAATGGAACGCCGACGTCAAATACGGTGATGTGCATCATCAGCAGGAAGTCGAGCAGTCGACCTATAATTTTGAAAAAGCCGATGTACCCGTTTTGTTTGATTTGTTTAATAAATTCGAGGCAGAGTCCAGGCGGCAAATTGAAGACGGACTTGTTTTGCCGGCATATGAATATTGCTTGAAATGTTCCCATACGTTTAATCTTCTTGATGCCCGTGGTGCCATCAGCGTGACCGAAAGGACCGGCTATATCGGCCGAATTCGAAACCTTGCACGTGCCAGCGCGGAAGCGTATTTGAAACAGCGCGAAGACATGGGCTATCCATTGCTCAAAAAATAAACTTGAAAGGTTCCAAGGTTCAGCGTTCCAAGGTTAAGGGTTAAAAAAAACAGAAGACAGAATTCATTTTTCAGCAGTTGAGCTCTGTGATCGGATTTCTGAAAAACGGAACCTTTGAACCCGGAACCCTGAACCCGGAGTTGAGGAAATTATGGAAACGCTGTTACTTGAAATTGGAACTGAGGAAATCCCTGCAGGTTATATCAAACCAGCCTTGGATGCGCTGGCGGCAACATTGCAGAAAAAAATGAGCGAAACCCGTATTGAGCATGGTTCAGCAAAGACATACGGGACCCCGCGACGACTCGCTGTACGAATTGAAAACGTTGCTGTCAAACAGCAACCGCTAAAAACTGAATTGACCGGGCCGCCGGTAAAGGTCGGGTTGGATGGGTCCGGTAAGCCGACGATGGCTGCTAAAAAATTTGCCGAGAAAGCGGGTGTTAAAATTGCGCAGTTGAGTGTTAAAGAAACCAAGAAAGGGGCTTATTTATGCGCGACAAAAAAAGAACGGGGCCAGGCAACACGAACCCTGCTTAAAGATATCCTGCCAAAGGCGATATTGGCCACTCCGTTTCCGAAAACCATGCGCTGGGCGGATCAGGACATCAGTTTTGCCAGGCCGATTCATTCCTGTCTGGCCCTATTGGGATCTCAGATAATTTCTTTCAAACTGGGAACCGTAAAAGCCAATCGTTTTGCCAACGGGCATTATTTCATGAATCCCGCTAAAATTAAAATGGATTCAGCCGACGATTATATCCATCGTTTAAAAGAGGCCCAGGTCATTGTTGATCTGGGTGAGCGTCGCAAAGCCGTTGAAAGCCAGATCGCTGCTGCAGCCAAGAAAGTCGGCGGCCGAATTTTGCCCGACAAAGATTTAGTGGACATCGTCACCAATCTGGTGGAATATCCGGTGGCCGTAGCCGGTGAGTTCGATAAGGAATTTCTCGAACTGCCCGATGAAGTCCTGATTACTGCCATGCGGGAACATCAGAAATATTTTGCGGTTGCCAGTACGTCCCGCAAGCTATTGCCTTTTTTTATCGCCGTTAATAATACCAGAGCTCGCGATATGAAACTGGTGGCCAAAGGCCATGAGCGCGTGCTGCGTGCGCGCCTGGCCGACGCCCAGTTTTTTTACGAGGGTGATCTGGAGGTCTCAAATGATCAGCGGGTCGAAAAACTAAAAGGCGTTTTATTCCAGGCTCAGCTGGGGACGATGTATGAGAAAACCCAGCGTGTCGCTAGAATCGCTAAATTCATGGCCAAAACGCTGGATATCGGGTTGACGAACCAAACGCAGGAAAACGGACTCAAAGCCCAGGTGACCCGCGCTGCAAAGCTGTGTAAGGCGGATCTGGTTAGTCAGGTAGTCGGGGAGTTCCCCAAGCTGCAGGGTGTTATGGGCAGGGTCTATGCCACCATTGCCCGCGAGTTGCCAACGGTATCGGCTGCCATAGAGGAACATTATCGACCAACCTATTCTGGCGGCCCGCTGCCGGAAACCATAACCGGTTCTGTTCTAAGTATCGCCGATAAAATTGATTCGATCTGTGGATGCTTCAGTGTGGGGCTCACGCCCACCGGTGCCTCCGATCCTTACGCCTTAAGGCGACAGGGAATCGGAATCATTCAAATCATCAACGACAAGGGATTTTCCTTTTCGCTCAGAAAATTGATCAGAAAAAGCCTCAGCCAATTTGAAATAAAGAATTCGGAAGCGCTGAAAACACTCACGCGCAATGTCTATACCTTTTTGCAAAACCGCATCATCCAACTGCTGGCCGATCAAGGCTATGCTAAGGATACCATTGCTGCGGTCGTTGCGGTATCCATCGATAATGTGCCCGATTTATGGAGCCGTCTGGAAGCCCTCGAATCGCTCAAGGCAAAGCCGGATTTTGAACCCCTGGCGGTCGCCTTTAAAAGGGTGGTCAATATCTTAAAGAAATCGGGTAAATTTCAGGATAGGCCTCGACCCGTCGAATTGAAAGAAAATTTACTTGAACATGAACGTGAAGCCGAGCTGTTTGCGGCTTATCAGAAAGTCGAAAAAAAGGTTTCAGATGCGATGCAAAAGGGCCTTTATGAAAAAGCGCTGCAGGATATCGCCACTTTGCGCGGTCCGGTGGATGCCTTTTTTGATGGTGTGATGGTTCTGGCCGATGATAAAAATCTTCGTCGTAACCGTCTGGCCATACTAGAACATATCGCATCGCTTTTCGGTCAGATTGCCGACTTTTCAAAGCTATCGACCTGATGGCGCCAATCACATGATCAATTCAGCGACGTCTTGTTTGCATTTTCGTTGCGGGCAGCTGTGCTATTTTCTGTTGCTGTCGACGGCGCCAACAATTAAGAGCCGACGTTATTCAGGCAAGGAATAGAGTGGCGGTACATAATCACGCTCTTTCTTTATTTCTGTAACGATCTTCTCGATATCCGCCGCCCTCCATTGGCCATTCTGACTAAACGTCTGTAATCCTTCAAGATTTAGGGCAGATGCGATCATTGTCAGATTGGCGCCAACGCGATGCATATCTTTGACGATCTGAAAAATTTTTTTTTTCTGGGGATGATTGTGCCAGGGGTGTTTTTTACCGATCAATATCACGTTTGGACTTTTGCGGTCGCGCGGTTCCTGTTCAGGGGCAACTTTATCGATTTTTTGCACAACTCTTCTCAGATCGTTGGCGATGTCATGCAGCTGTTGGGTCATTAATTTCTGTCGGAAGTGATGCTGCTCCAGTTCCTGCCTGGCCGCCAGAAATTCCGAAATTGCCCGTTCAATGATTTCGCTCTGAGTTTCTCCGGTCTTTCTTCTTCTGATGTCCAGTTTGCGCTTCAAGGCCGCCGAGATCTTGATCGAAATCGATTTTTGATCCTTTTTAAATGGTTTCTCTTCGGGATTCATGGCTCTAACGTTGTTTTATAACCTTAAATGAATGCAAGAACTGTTCAGCAAGATTGATATGAATTATCAAAAGGGATGTCAACATAAAATTATTAGAAATATCAATTAGTTATTGTTTTTCGGGCAAAATATTTTATTGTAATTTATTTTTTGAATCCCAATCCAGCCACTCATCATCTAATTGCCCGGGCATGGGATTTGACCCACTCTCCATAGTTATGCCCCAACAGCTCGATGCATATCGATCTGTCAGTAATATCGATTCAGATCCGTTATGTCCGACTCCGGTCCTTGCAAAATGGACAAGATTTGCATATGCATTGTGCCAATTGAACCCTCTATCACCGTGGCCAGCATCCATTGGTTTTAGGTTGTCTTTATTTTTCCAGTTGCATCTTTTAAGATTACGAGGGCCGCTTTATATGTTGCCCCCCATATTTATACCGCTTGTCATTGAAATGTTCCGAAAAAAGGATGGCGGCATAAGTGTTGTCGCAAAAAAACGTTCTGCAATCGGAACGTTTTTTTGACAACGACCATAGGAGGACGAATCATGCGAAAAATGAAAAGCATACCGCTGAGACTTTACCAGAAAAAATCCAGTAAGATCGGACAGTCGCCGGGCACATTGACTTCTTTTGATGAAAAACCGGCCAGGCCCACCGAGATTACATTGATTGATTTTGATCACAAGACCTATGAACAACGGCAGATTAAGACAACCGCTGACCTCCGCGAACTTAAAGACAGCCCGACAAACAGCTGGATCAACGTGGCAGGCATTACCGATACGGACCTTGTGGCCGAGATCGGACAATTATTCGATATTCACCCGCTTGTTTTAGAAGACATTGTCAACCCCAGGCAGCGGATAAAATTTGAAGCATACGATGACTATATTTTTATCGTGCTTAAAATGATTACTTATTCGAATGAAAAAGAATCCTTTCATAAAGAAAATGTCAGTCTGATCCTCGGAAAACACTTTCTAATTTCTTTTCAGGAAGAGCCCGGCGATGTTTTTGACGCGGTTCGAAAACAGCTGCAGACCGAAAACAGGCGGGTGCGCACAAGCGGCTGTGATTATCTGGCCTATCGCCTCGTTGATCTGATCGTCGATCACTATTATGCCGTTGTAGAAAAGTTTGGTGAGCACATCGAGCGTTTGGAAATAGAATTGAGTGAAAAATCCGACTCGGTCCTGATCCACGAATTACAAACGCTCAAACGGGATTTATTGCTTTTTTTAAGAGCCGTTTTACCTCTGCGTGAGGCCTTGTCCGGGATGATGAAAGAAGAGGTATTGCTGATAACTGACGACACCCGTGTTTTTTTTCGCGATGTTAACGATCATTTTATGCAGGTAAAAGATACGATTATCAGTTTTCGCGAACTGGCCGCCGGTATGTTGGACGGGTATCTGTCAATGGTCAGCTACAAAATGAATGAAGTGATGCAGGTCCTCACGATTTTTGCCGCCACTTTTATTCCCCTGACATTTATCGCTGGAGTTTACGGTATGAATTTTGAATTTATGCCGGAGCTCCATTTCAAATTCATGTATCCAACGGTCTGGCTGCTGATGATCGCCACGGCGGTTTCCATGCTTGTTTATTTCAAGCGCAAAAAATGGTTTTAGCGTCAATACCCCAAATCCGATCGGCGGTGGAAAGACAAGCGGGCATCATGGACCTCTCCCGTAATTAGGCTTGTGCGATAACAGAGGCAGCCAGGGCGCCCGGGCCGCAGGTGATGCCGCCGCCCGGGTGGCTGCCACTGCCGCACAGGTACAAACCGTCGATTGCTGTGCGGTAGCGAGCACATTCCGGTGTGGGTCTTAAGATCAACTGATCCAGGGCGTGCTCGGCGTGCAGGATATGCCCTTGCACCGGACCATAGCGCTGTTCCAGATCAACCGGAGACAGCACTTGGCGGGCAACAACTGCATCGGTCAGACCGGGCACATACTGTTCCAAGGTATGGACGACCGTATCTCCCAGCTTTTCAGTTTGGTCACGGTCCCAGCGCGTTTGTAACCGATAGGGCACAAACTGCACCAGAATCGAAACCACGCTGTGCCCCGCTGGAGCCAGATCCGGATTTGATACGGAGGGAATATGGATATCAAGGATGGGGTCGGTTAAAAACCGGCCGTACTTGCAGGCGTCAAACGCTTTTTCGAGGTGGTCGAGGTGATGGCCTGTGCGTGCAAAAGCAATTTTTTCGCCCGCACGGCTCTTAAATTCGAGTGATATATTCAGCGCCAGATTTACTTTGGCGGTCGTGCCGACACCGCGGATATGCTGCATGCGATGTTCCTGCCAGCTTTCAATCTGCCTAGCCGGCACAAGATCCAAAAAAGTATGCCGGGGGTCGCAGGATGCTGCTACGATGGCGGCCTGAATCGACTCGCCGTTTTTTAACACTACCCCCTTGGTCTGTCCATCGTCAACACGGATTTCATTAACTTGAGCATCGGTTCGAATCTCGGCCCCCTGGGATAGAACCGCCTTTTCAAGAGCAGCAATCAACGAGCGCGGACCGCCTTCGATCCTGTATCCGGCGGTGCACTCCCACAAAAGCAGGTTAAATGCAGAACCGGGGCTCCAGGGGCCGGTAAAATTGCCGCTTAATCCGGTTCCGGCCAGTGCGGCTTTTAGACGGCTATTGTCAAACCATTCATTGAGCCAGTCAGCGACACACATGGGGGCAATGCGCATCAAATCCAGCATGGTGGACCTACCCAGGCGCCGCAGCGCAAAACCGGTTTTAAAAAGATCCCATAGCGTGCGCCCATCCGACGAATCGGTTGCCGGCGGAATTTGGTCGAAAAAGCGATTGACCACCCCGGCAACCTGCCGGATAAATTTGCGGTACCGGCGATATTGTTTGGCGTCTTCAGGTGAGTAAGAATGAATTTCTTTGGCTGTGCGGTGCTCTTTGGGACCCAGAAGCATGCCCTGATCTTCAGAGTCCAATGCCAGAAAGGATGGCCTTCCCGGGCGGATTTCCAAGCCGTGTGACGTTAAATCAAGGCGCCTGACAACCGGAGCCCGAACCTGGCCGCTATCGTGCAAAACGCCGGTGGTGTGGTATCCCGGGTGAAATTCCTCGCCGGCCGCCAGGCCGCCGATGGTACTGCGCCTTTCGAGGACCAGGACCTTGCGACCCGCCTTTGCGAGCAGGGCAGCGGCGGTCAAACCGTTGTGTCCGGCACCGATCACAATCACATCGTAGGTGTTGTTAGTTGATGTATTCATAAGTTAACGGTGATTCTTTATTTCCCTTATTAGGGTAATAATTATCAGATGACCGAGGTCAGACGACAGAAGTCAGATGGAACAAATGGCATATTTGTCAGACAGTCTGTCCTCTGCTAGCTGGAAAATAGCACTGCCCACGAATAGCCAATAACCCATAATAATTAAATAGACTTAAGTAATGACTTGGCTGCCAGTTCGCCGGGAGCGCCCATGATACCGCCGCCCGGGTGAACGCAGGAACCGCACATCCAGAGATTATCGATGGGCGTCTGATAGCGCGACCAGCCGGAAACCGGGCGAAACGGGCCCAACTGCTCAAGGCTCAATTCGCCCTGAAAAATATTGCCCTCGGTCAATCCCACATCTTGCTCCAGATCCCAGGGTGTGACGACCTGACGGTGCAGAATGCTGTCTTTTAGTCTCGGACAGTATTCGGCCAGCGTATCGACGACTGTATCTCCAAGAGCTTCCCGTTTTGTCGGCCACTGGGCGGCGCCTTCTTTTATGTGGTAGGGTGCATATTGAACGAAAATCGAAATCACGTGTTTGCCCGGCGGCGCGATGGTGGGATCGGTCAAAGAGGGGATAACGATATCCAAAAAGGGGTGTTCTGAAAAATCGCCGTATTTGGCGTCATCATAGGCTTTTTCCAGGTACTCGACACCCGGAGCAATGGTGATATCGCCGCGCAGATGGGGCCCGTCCCCCGGTTTGCTGCTGAAATCCGGCAGACGGTCCACAGCCAGATTCACTTTGGCGGAACTGCCTCTGTATTTAAAGCGCCTCAGCCGTTGTACAAAATCAGCATCCAAGTGCTGTTCACCCACCAGCTTGAAAAAAGTTTGATGGGCATCGGCAGCCGAGATGACGGTCTGACCTTTGATTTCATGCCCGCCGCGAACGACGACGCCGACGGCTTTTCCCTGCTTTAAGATAATTTTTTCCACTGCCGCTTCGGTGCGTATGTCGGCGCCGTATGATCGAGCAGCGCGCGCGCAGGCCAGGCTGACGCCACCTGTGCCGCCCTTGGAAAGTCCCCATGAGCGAAAGGCACCGTCGATTTCACCCATATAATGGTGCAGCAGGACATAAGCCGTTCCCGGAGAGCGCACGCCTAAAAAGGTGCCGATGATGCCGCTGACCGACATGGGCCCGATCAAACGATCGGATTCAAACCACAAACGTAAAAACTCAACGGCACTCATGGTCATCATTTTGGTGAAAATATATTTATCGCCGTCGGCCAGTGATTTGAAGCGGCGTCCCAAACCGAACAATTTGAGCAGTTCGTTGATTCTCAAAGCGGCCGGATCCGGGGCCGGTGAGTCTATCATGTGTTTTATAAAACGGGCCATTTGCGTCATGGCTAAAGAAAAGCGCGGCGCCATTTCCGCATCGGCTGGACTGAAGCGTGCGATTTCGCGTCGGGTGGCCTCCGGGTCACCGCAGCGCGTCATGGATTCCCCGTCGGGAAACGGTGTGAATGTGCATTCCAGCGGGATGACCTGGTAGCCGTGCCGGGTAAGTTCGAGTTCACGGACGATATGCGGACGAAACAGGCTGACGACATAGGAATAAACCGAAAAAGTAAAACCCGGAAATATCTCATCGCTGGCAGCCGCTCCCCCCAGGATATGTCTATTTTCCAATGCCAGTACTTTCCTGCCGGCTTTTGCCAGATATGCTGCGCAGACAAGTCCATTATGACCGCCTCCGACGACAATGGCATCATAACTTTTTGTCGGGATATCAGAATGAAACGGGGGTGCGATTGGATCCATACAATTAGCGCCTCTTATGCTCGGGATTATAAAATGGCATTTTAGCGACCTCCGCGGTGATGGTTTTGCGCTGGTATTCCACGGTATATTCGATTTTGAGCATCGTCCCGGCCTTGGCGTAAGGCACTTCCACCGATGCCAGCGCCAAATTTTTTTTGACCAGGGGTGACCAGGCACCGCTGGTGGCTTTGCCAATTTGGCGCCTGCCCTTATCATCATAAACCGGCACGCCGTTTCGCCAGGCGCCAGGATGCACCTGGACGGGCAGGCCATGTTCGGCATAAAGCGCTTCCTGTTCATCCCAGTCCAGCTCAAGCCCGACGAGGGCAAGCCGAGACCCGGTCGCCTGCTCGGCGATCAGCGCTCGCTGACCGCAAAAAGGTTCTCGATGGAGGTCGACTGTCCAGCCCAGTCCCAGCTCATAGGGTGTCGATTTTTGTGATTCAACCAGGCAATGGGCTGCATTGTGAAACTCGACGCCATTCAAAATAAGGCCGGCCTCGATCCGGGCAATATCCAGAACATCCAGTCCAAAAGGCTGTAATAAATAAGGCTTTCCGGCGGCCATCAGGGTATCCCAAAGGGACAGGGCATCTGCATTTTCAACCCACAGCTCATATCCCAAATCACCGGTATATCCGGTGCGCGATATCAGCACCGGCGACTGATCTATTTGAGCGCTCACCACGCTATAATACGCCAGTGCGTCCAGATCGATATCGGAGACCTGTTTTAAAATTTCACGGGCTGTCGGCCCCTGAATCGCAACCGCAGCAATATCGGCGCTGATATCTTTGACAATGACATCAAACCCGCGGTTAAACTGGTTGAACCATGCCAACATCGGCTCAGCGGTATGAACGCGCAAGCAATCTGTACCCAAACGAAACACAGTTCCATCATCGATCATTTTGCCGAAATCATCACACCAGCAGCAATAACCCGCGCGGCCGACGGGAATGGTTTCAATATTTTTGGTCATGACGCGGGACAAAAACGCAGCCGCATCCGGTCCGCTCACTTCGTATTTAAAAAGCGGGCTGATATCCATTATGCCGGCAGCATGACGCAGGCTGTAGTATTCGCCGTCATTGGGCAGCTTATAGGAAGACACGGCGCAATAACCGGCCCAATCAGCCCATTGATAACTGGTGCACAAGGCAGCGGTTCTGTCGTGAAAGGGCGTTGGTATTGGCATCTTTACGAAGGTTCAAAGGTTCCCGCCGTCGCCCTTCGGGCTATGGCGCGGCACGCAGGGTTAAGGGTTCAGGGTCCTATTTCTTTTGTTGCTGGCTGCTCGCTTCGCTTCAGCTGAGTTCGCCGCAGACTGTCTACTGGCAAAGCGCTCATGATTGTTTTCCGATAGCAGGATGCCAGCGCCAGAGGCCATCAGCATGAAAGATAACCTAAGACATTAGACAGAAGAAAAGCTTGATCTGCCATATTATCGTTCATGCCTGAAGCTTCCGTCATCTATCATCTGTCTTCTGATATCTCCCTCTGACAACTGTCCGCTGGAACTAAACTGTGCGGTTGCGATATCTGGGATGCCTATAGTTGTCAAGTATTTTTAATTGGAAAAGACTGATTGACAAGCGATTTTTGACCCATTAGATTTGTTAACACCTGAATCGAACACGCCTGAACCCATGAAGAAAAATAACCACGAGAGCACGAAAGAACGAAATCACGAAAAGCAGACCAAATAAATTTCGTGCTTTTTTGCTTTCGTGTTTTCGTGGTAAAAAAAAGAAAATGCCGATATTCTGCAATTTCGCGATTAGGATGAAAAATGTTCTATCTGATTGGAGGTAGCTATGCCGTATGATCCGGGAAAAGATGTGGTATTAAAGAAGTGGAAATGTGATGAAACCGGCTTGGTGGTTTCTATCAATCAATATGGTGAAAGCGAGCCGAAGGTTCAAATCGGACCGCGAATTTTATTAAAAAAGGACGGAACCGAAAGAGCGCCGGTAAAAGCCGGCCGGCTGACCATAGAGGATCTGATGTGGTTGTACGATATCATCGATGAGGTCAAAGAGGAGCTGACATCATTGCACAAACCGCAATGATTGTTATTGGTTATCAGTTATTGGTTACGACATTTCGATCATTGGTGCAAAACCAAATAACCAATAGCAATTAACGAATAACTGACCAAAAGACCTTTTCTGTTCGGAATAATTTGTCAGACGACCTGTAATAGATGCCTGAAATGAGCTGGAACGATGCTATCATATTTCCCAAGAAGGGGAAAAATTCTCCTGAGCTGGGGCCTGTGGCGGTGGTTTCCGGAACGGAGTCGGACCTTTTTATGCTTTGCAAATTATTTGATTTTGATGCCGATGACTACCAAAAATTATTTATCAGCCGTCTGTACGTTTCAAGCAGGTCCAGCGGTGAGACGTCCCTATGCGGTCCATTAGTCGGCTCGCCATACGCGGCCATGGTGATTGAAAATCTGATCGCATGGGGAGCCGAGACGCTCTTTTTTTTGGGATGGTGCGGTTCAATTTCGCAGCAGGTTAAGATCGGCGATATTGTTGTGGCGACATCGGCCCTTATCGATGAAGGCACCTCCGGGCATTATCAGCACAACGAGAATGGCCGATCCTATCCCTCTGAGAGGCTGGTCGCCAGACTCAGCGCCGAAATGACGCAGGCGCAAATCAGGTTCCACAATGGGGTGATCTGGACAACAGATGCCATTTATCGTGAAACCCGCCGTAAGATCGAGACCTTTCAGCGCCGGAATGCTTTGGCTGTTGAGATGGAAATTTCGTCCTTGTTTACAGTTGCCCGTTATCGCGGTGCCGACTTGGGTGCGCTGGCTGTCGTTTCGGATGAACTGGCTTCCTTTAAATGGCGCCCCGGCTTTAAAATGAAAGAATTCAGACGCGGTCGACAGACGGCCTGCAAGGTGATCAAAGACGTATGCCAGAAGATGTAAGTCCTCAAATATTCGAGAAAGCGCATGCACTCAGGTCTGCTCTGCACCGGCATAATTACCGCTATTATGTGCTGGATGATCCCGAAATTTCGGATGCCGAGTATGATCGCCTGATGCAGGATCTAATGCGGCTGGAGGAACAATACCCGCAGCTGCGACGGCCGGATTCACCGACGGTCCGGGTCGGCGCTGCGCCGCTCGAAAAATTTGATACGGTGGCCCATACCCTTCCGATGCTGAGTTTGGATAATGGCTTTAACGACGAAGATATTTTTGAATTTGACCGAAGAGTCAGACGAAACCTTGGTGAATCCAATAACATCAGCTACACGGCGGAACCCAAAATGGATGGCGTGGCCGTTGAACTCATATATGAAAATGGAAAACTGGTTACTGCTGCTACACGCGGAGACGGTCATACCGGTGAGGTGATTACGGAAAACGTCAAAACGATTCAAACCGTGCCGCTGGTGATGCAGTCAAATACAGCTGACCCGGTGCCGGTTAGGTGTGAAATAAGGGGAGAAGTATTTATCGGTTTGGAAGCGTTTAAACGCCTGAACCAGGAACGCATCCGTCAGGAAATGCCGCCATTTGCCAATCCCCGAAATGCTGCGGCCGGATCTTTGCGTCAGCTGGATTCGAAAATTACTGCTGCCCGGCCGCTGGAAGTTTTTTTCTACGGGGTCGGTCTTGTCGAGGGTGCGGCTTTTGAATCGCATGGAGAGCTGCTTGGGGTATTAAAGCAGTGGGGGTTCAGGACAAATCCCCTTATTCTCTCTGGCATTTCCATTCAAGCGGCTGTGGAGTATTATTGGGAATTGAGCGAAAAACGCCACCAGCTTGCCTATGATATCGACGGCGTCGTCATCAAAGTCGACCGCATTGCCCTGCAAGAACAGTTGGGGGCCACCTCGCGAAGCCCCAGATGGGCCATCGCTTACAAATTTAAAGCCATACAGGAAACCACGATCATTGAAGCAATTGAAGTCCAGGTGGGGCGTACCGGCGTCTTAACACCGGTGGCCCATTTACGACCGGTAAACATTGGCGGGGTTCGTGTCAGTCGGGCGACCCTTCACAATCAGGATGAGGTCGAAAAAAAGGACGTCCGCATTGGAGATCATGTCCTGGTGCAAAGAGCTGGAGACGTTATCCCGGAAATTGTCAAGGTCATCGCATCGAAAAGGGACGGCAGCGAAACCGTATTCAAGATGCCCAACAGGTGCCCGGTCTGTGATTCCAAGGTGATTCGCATGGAAGGGGAGGCCGCCACACGTTGCATCAACTCAAGTTGTTCCGCCCAGGTTAAAGAGCGGATCAAGCATTTTGCTTCAAAAAGCGCGTTTGATATTGACGGCCTGGGCAAAAAACTCGTCGATCAGCTTGTCGATAAAGAGCTGCTGACATCATTTGCCGATATATTCACGCTGGATGAATCTGTTCTGAGTGAATTGGAGAGAATGGGCCCCAAATCAGCAGCAAATCTGATAGGTGCCATCGAAAACGCCAAAACCATCGATCTGTCCCGTTTTGTCTTTGCGCTCGGAATCCGGCACGTTGGTGAACATGTGGCCGTATTGCTGGCCGACCATTTTAAGGCCTTGGACCTGTTGATGAACTGTTCCCGGGAAGAACTGGAAGCCGTCGACGGCATCGGCCCAATTGTGGCGGCCAGTATCACCCAATTTTTTAAACAGAAGCGTAATCGGCAAATTATCGAGCAGTTGTTGGCTAGCGGGATTAAATTGAAAACGGCCGCATCAAAACCAGCCGGTAAACTCGATGGCTGCATTTTCGTACTGACGGGCAAGCTCGAAGAATTTACCCGTCCGCAGGCCAAGGCGTTGATCGAAACAGCCGGCGGTAAAGTTAGCGGGTCGGTCAGCGGCAAAACAGACTATGTCGTGTCCGGTGATTCTCCGGGGTCAAAGCTTATCAGGGCTCAAGAACTGGGCGTTACCGTAATTGATGAAGCAGCATTTAAAAAATTACTAAAAACGTAGGGAAATGGGCGAACCCGCTTTGGACGGGCGACATTGGGCAACCCATTTTCAATGAGTGAGTTAACCTTCGCGCAGGCGCGATGCTGCGCGACACACGGGGAGGGCCGCATGGAAGAACAGGTACGCGCCCATGTCATCATATCCGGAAGGGTTCAGGGCGTTTTTTTTCGGGTGGAAACGCAACGTGCAGCGGAGCAGTTCGGCGTTGTGGGCTGGGTCCGAAATCGGCCTGACGGCACAGTCGAAGCCGTGTTTGAAGGTGGGCAGGAATCTGTTGATGCCGTTCTGCAATGGTGCCAGGAAGGCCCCAATCTGGCGGTTGTCGAAAATGTGGACCTGAACTGGCAGGATTTTGCCGGAGATTTTAAACGCTTTGATATCACTTACTGAAGATCGTATTGAAAGATGTACATAAAGAAGTACCGGGCATGTCATTTTCTTCAAGGCGATATGATTGGCAAATTACCGGTGGCCCGATATTTGGGATTCGATTTGCAGTGGTTCATAACCCAATGGCTTAGGTGCAGATCATCCTAAATATCGGGCCACTGGGCACTTTGTGGGTTGTTATCCGCATATCGCCTTTCAGAAAGAAACATGCCCTTTGGACATTTTTGATGCATGCAGCAGCAATGCGAAATGCATTTTTAAGGCAGCTTCTGTAAACAAAACGGGCGATCTATGCTTGGCATAGATCGCCCGTTTTCTCTTCGGATTGGCTTAAACGGCGTCTCTGAGTTTTTTGCCGGGTCGGAATTTAACCACATTGGTGGCTTTAATTTTGATCGGCGCGCCGGTTTGCGGATTACGTCCCTTGCGGGCTTTACGGCGCACTTTCTGAAAAGTACCGAAGCCGACCAGCGTAACCTTGCCGTTCTTTTTCTTCAGTGCTTTGGTCACACCATCCATAAACGAGTTGAGCGCAGCTGCAGCTGCAACTTTTGAAATTTTTGCGTCCTTGGCTGCTTTTTCTACAAGTTCTGCCTTTGTCATAATGCTTTACCCCCTTCTAGTTTTGTCGATCTTGTGTTATGGTGAATATGAACCGATCGCCTATTTGCCTGTTTCCATATAGAAAGATAAAATCGATGTCAACAGAAATCTACATTTTACAACACTTTTTTTAAAATAATCTCCGCTGAACGGCTGCATAGTAGCATTTACAGAGTGATAACTATCAAATTTTTCCCGATTCCAGGCTTTGACAGCTTTTAAAATTCGTTCATCCATGACGGTCAAAAGCCAATCTTAAATTAAGGCATCCACAAATTTGGCGGCATCAAATCTTTGTAAATCATCAATTTGTTCGCCGATACCGATATATTTTAAGGGTATTTTCAGACTATTGCATATGCTGATAACGATGCCGCCTTTGGCGGTGCCATCAAGCTTGGTCAGGGCCAGGCCCGTAACACCAAGGGCATCATTGAATAATTCGGCCTGCGATATCGCATTCTGGCCGGTGGTGGCGTCCAAAATAAGCAACACTTCATGGGGTGCGTCCGGTATGGTCTTGGAAATGGCGCGTTTTATTTTTTTTAATTCTTCCATTAAATTTACTTTGGTATGCAATCGTCCGGCGGTATCAATGAGTACCAGGTCGGCGCCGCGGGCTTTTGCCGCCTCCACCGCATCGTAGGCAACCGCTGCGGGATCGGCCATCTCCTGATGTTTGACGATATCCGCCTTAGCACGTTCAGCCCAAATCATAAGTTGATCGATCGCAGCCGCGCGAAATGTATCCGCAGCGCCGATCATGACCTTTTGACCGGATTGAGCGGCGCGTGCAGCCAGTTTGCCAATTGTGGTTGTTTTACCGGTGCCGTTGACCCCGACCACCATGATGACCCGTGGGGAGGCCAAGGTTTCGGCTGATTTTGTTGTCTGAGGCGCAAGAATGGACAATATCTCAGCTTTTAGCAAGTATTTGATTTCATCTACATCGGAGATTTTCGAGGATGCGATTTTTTCCACAAGTGTCAACGCAGTCTGGACGCCGATATCCGATGTAATCAACAATTCCTCGAGCTCTTCCAGAAGTTCTTCATCTATCTTTTGTTTGTGCGAAAAAATCTTATCAAAACCACCGGAAAACGTTTTGCGAGTCTTTGCGAGTCGTTCCTTCAGTCGCTGAAAATAGCCGCCGGGCGGCTCCGCTGCCGTTTGCTCCTGCGGGTCTTCAGTGCCATTTTCAGATAGCTCTGTTAAAGACGTTTCGGTATCCGGCTTGTTTTTTTTTGATTTGCGAAAAATCATATCTGATCTTGATTTCAAAGAGAGCTGGTGTCGGGCCTCTGAATTTAGTTAGCAGATTGCGCGGTTTCAAAATTAACGGAGACAACCTTTGAGATTCCCTTTTCTTCCATGGTAATTCCGAACAATGTATCGGCAAATTCCATGCTGCGCTTATTGTGCGTAATCATAACAATTTGTGATTTTTCGCCAATAATTTTTAGCAATTCATTGAACCGGTAGACATTGGCGTCATCCAGAGGGGCATCGATTTCATCCAGAAGACAAAAAGCAGCCGGTTTGATCAGAAAGATTGAAAATATAAATGCAATTGCCGCCATAGCCTTTTCACCGCCCGAAAGAAGGCTCAAGCGGGTCAGTTTTTTACCCGGCGGGTGGACCATAAATTCCACACCGGTCTCCAAAGGCAGGTGGGGTTCCTTTAAGATCAGCACGGCCTGACCGCCGCCAAAAAGCTTGGGAAAGACTTCCTTTAATTTTTCATTGATGAGATCAAACGTCTTCAGGAAGCGTTTTTGCGTGATCGCATTAATTTTCTTGATCACCTTGTGCAGATCTTCAATGGCACGCTCCAAATCATCGCGTTGTTCTATCAGAAAATCGTAACGGTCCTTCAACTGCTCGTATTCTCTGATGGCGCCTAAATTCACATCGACAATTCGCTCTATTTTGTTCTGAACGGTTTCCAGCTCCGTTTCTATCTGTTCGATGGTTTTCCCATCAGTCAGTTCGAGGGCTTCTGAATCCTGTTTGAACCCTTCCCTTAAGGCCGTAAACGATGTCCGATATTTTTCTTCCAACCGACTGGCAACATTTTCTTTTTTGATTTTGCGTTCAGATTGTTCCAGCTCCAACAGCCTGACTTTTTCCAGAATCTGTTCACGTTCGCTTTTTATCTTCGATATTTTGTTGTCACTTTCCTGAAGTTGCCCGTCAATGGACTCGTAATGCGCCTCATTGGCCTTTAGCGACTGATCGAGGGCTTCCATCATTTTATACATCTCGGAGAGTTTTTGATCGAATTCGGTTATGTGTTGTTCAGCGCTTTCTTTCTTTTGTTGCTTGGTGCGAATTTCCTGTCCAAGCTGTTTGAGCCTGTTCAGGCTGTCATTATGAAATTCATTTAATCGCCGCAAACTGTTGTTGGCATTTTCCAATTTTGCATCCAACGCCGTGAGTTGCAATTGAAGGTCAACCACCTTCTGCTGGTATTGTTCCAATTCTGCGGACACCGTGCTGATAGAAGCCGAAAGATGGGAAACTTTATTTTGAGCCGCTTGGACCTCAGCGGACAGATCGTTCAGGGCTGTATTGTATTTGGTCATTTCAGCGTCGACATCACTGGCTTCACCCTGCAGTTTTTCTTTTTCGAGCATCACGATTTCAAAGTGGCGCTCGGCATTTTTAAGCTCTTCGGACGCGCGCACCAGTTCTTTTTCGGCTTCAATTTCCTTTTTGACGGCGTCATTTTTTTGTTCTGTGAGTTTTTGCAGCTGAATTTCAAGCTGGCGCGCCTCTGATTCCAATCGGTTCTGATCCGAGCGGGCATCTTCCAGTTTCTGGTCGAGTTTAATGGACTGTCGCTTTAGCGCTTTGAGCTCTTGTTTTTTGGCCAGAATGCCGTTGAGTTTATCTTTGCTGCCGCCAACCAGAAAACCCTGCGGCGTAATGACATCACCATTTTTGGTAACAATCGTCTTGGATGTGCCGTTGCGATTATACATCTCGATGGCATCGGTCATGTCATCTGTAAAAACCACATGACCGAGAAGGGTCCTGACAATGGCTTCATAACCGGGCTTCACCGTAATCTGATCAAATAGCAGCGAGCCGGACACGGGCGCATCCGTCTGAAGCTTGTCGGCCGGTTCCAAAGCGGAAAGCGGGATGAATCCGCTTCGTCCGGCCTGGCGAGCTTGCAAATAATGAATGGCTTCGAGGCCGGCATCCTGGTCCTGAACGATGATGTATTGAAGCGCATCACCCAGAACCGCCTCCACAGCTGCTTCGAATGTCGGGTTGGCCTCGATAATATCTGCCATAAGTCCGATGATCTTATTAGATGTGTTCGCGCTGATGGCAGGCTCATCGGTGTTGCGGGACTTCATGATCGCCTTGACACCGTCGCGATACCACTCAAAATCGTCGGCCATTTTCTTGAGGGTGTTTAAATTGGATTTAACGGTGTTGCGTTCCAGCTCGAGCGTCTGGGTCAATTTGACCTGCTTGCCAAGGGCGTTGTTTTTTTGCGCCAGCTGGCTGCCGGCCGAGGCGATCTGCTCTTCCAGACCCTGTATGCCGTCTTTTATCGTCGTCAGCTGTTGGCCGGCAGTTTCCTCTTGCTTGCGGGCACTTTGGATTTGTTCGCGGGCCTGATTCTCTTCCTCTTCAACCCCTGACAGGCGTTTTTGCAAACTTTCCTTATTATGGATTGTGGTCTGGTAGATGTTTTTGTACTGTGCCTCCCGCGCGATCAAGTCCATCAAGCGGGATTTGTTGGATTCTTGATCTTGATTGAGTGCCGCTAATTTGTCGGCAATGCCTTCGCTGGCCATTTTTTCCGCGCTGATAGTTGATTTTTTGGCGGCAATCTCTTCATTCACTTCAGCCATTTCGCTTTTGACCTGTTCAATTTCAGAAAGCATCTCCTGATTTTTGTGTTCCAGTTCAGCCCGTATGGCGATTAACTCCGAAATTTCTTCAGATAATCTTTTCACTTCACCGCGCAAATGGAGCCGGTCATTTTCAGTGCGGTCGATACTGCGCTGGGTTTCGTATTGATTTGATTTTTGTTCTGATATTTCCTGATTTTTTTGCCAGCGCTTCAGCTTGATTTCTTCAACTGTGGCGTCCAGTTTTTTTATCTCGGTGGTACGGCTGATATCCAGATCCTGCAGCTCCTGCAGGAGGGTATCGGATTCCCGGATCTGGCGGGCATAATCATCGTAGTAATGCAGGCCAAGAAAGGTCTCAAAAGCCTTAATCTGGATACGGTAATTATTGTAAATTTCGGCTTTACGGGCCTGACGTTTGAGGCTGGCCATCTGACGCTTAATTTCCAGGACAATGTCTGTTACACGCAATAAATTGTTTTTGGTAACATCGATTTTGCGCAGGGCCTCTGCTTTGCGGTTTTTATAGCGGGTGACGCCGGCGGCTTCTTCGATAAAGAAGCGAAGCTCTTCCGGGCTCGCATCGGTGATGGCGCCGATCCTTCCCTGCTGGATAATGGCATATGATTTTGAGCCCAGTCCGCTGCCCCAGAAGACATTGTGGATATCTTTCAACCGGCACGGTTGTTTGTTAAGAAAATAAGCACTTTCCCCGGAGCGATAGAGGCGGCGGGTGAGGTTGATTTCGGTGAAGTCTTTTAACTCCTCGGGGCTATCTCCATTATCGTTGGCCAGAGTTAACGAGACTTCGGCCATGTTTAGCGGTGGTTTGGCATTGGCCCCGGAAAAAATGACATCTTCCATTTTTTTGCCCCGCAGTTGCTTGACACTTTGCTCTCCCATGACCCATCTCAATGCGTCAATGATGTTGCTCTTGCCACAACCATTGGGGCCGACCACAGCGGAAACGCCTTGTGGAAAAGCAATTCCGGCTTTATCATAAAAGGATTTGAATCCCGTAATTTCAAGCTTTTTTAATTTCATATATCAAGATCTCCCCGGATCATTTTACCAAATAAACACACTATGGGTGGTAGCTGATGTTGAATTGCAGACGGGTTTCTGTATCTTTAACCCTAATTGAGCGAAAGCCGAGGTTGCCCCAGTTTCAAGGCGTCCAAGGGCTTTGCTGTAGTTGTCTACCGCTGGCCCTTGGCAACGCAGAAGATGGGGTGAGATCGGCTTTCCCAAAGGGTAAACAAAATAGAAAAAATCCCTTTTAATACCAAATCCACTGTATAAGACCTGTTCAGTTTTATAGTCCGAACAGAAGATCTATAATTTTTAGTTCTACCCCTGTTTTTCATTTTGTTTACGCTCGATAGGGGTAAAAAAAGCCTCAGGTTTGCCTTCCATATCATTTTCAGGCAAATTTTGGCTTGCAAGAAGATGGAAAAAACAGTTTTGATTTTCACTGACAAATCATATCAGGATGTGGGGCGCTTGTAAAGAAAAAACACAACTTAAGGTATAAATTTAGTGGGTTGGGTACAAGATGTGGTATATTTCTTTTGTGCAAGCAAAAAATTCCGCAGATCTAAATTATAGAACGGCGATGAATTGCATTATTCGAATCAAAGGATCTGACTCAAAAATAGCTTGGTGCGCTTATGGGTGGGATTTTTGAAAAAGTGTTCGGGAGTGCCGACTTCGATGATGGCCCCTTCATCCATAAAAATTACACTATCAGCCACCTCCCGGGCAAAACCCATTTCATGGGTCACGCACACCATGGTCATGCCCTCTTTGGCCAGCGTTTTCATGACATCCAGCACTTCGCCGATCATTTCCGGATCCAGCGCCGAGGTCGGTTCGTCAAACAGCATGACCTTGGGATCCATGGCCAGGGCACGTGCAATGGCGACCCGCTGCTGCTGACCGCCGGACAAATTATCCGGAAAGGCACCGGATTTGTCATGGATACCGACCTTTTTCAGCAGGAAATCGGCCTTTTCCCTGGCCTCTGCCGTCGAGCGTTTGCGAACTACTTTCTGTGCCAGAACAATGTTGTCAAATACCGATTTATGCGGGAAAAGGTTAAAGGACTGAAAGACCATCCCCACTTCGGCGCGCAACTTGTTGATATTCGTCTTGTGATCGAGCACATCGACGCCGTCGATATAAATGTGACCGGAGTCGGCCTTCTCGAGACGATTGAGGCACCTGAGAAGCGTACTTTTCCCTGATCCGGAAGGCCCGCAGACCACCACCACATCCCCGGCTTTGATTTGGGTTGACACATCCACCAGGGCTTTGACCTCGTGGGGGACATGAAACGTTTTATTGACATGTTGCACTTCAATCACGAGATGGCCATCCTTCTTTCAAGATGTTGAACGAGCATGGATAAGGTAAACGTTAATACCAGATACAGTATGGCACATAGCATAAAAACTTCAAATGGCTGCAGGCTGGCCGTCACGGCCTCCCGGGCTGCTTTCGTCAATTCCCGAATGGCAATGATGCCCAGCAGCGAAGAATCTTTGATGAGGCTGATAAACTGGCCTGCCAGGGGGGGTAAAATTCGGCGTAAGGCCTGGGGCATGATGATATAGCGCATGGCCTGGCCGTAACTCATTCCCAGCGAGCGCGCGGCTTCCATTTGGCCGCGATGAATCGATTGGATGCCGGCGCGGACGATCTCGGTGACATAAGCGCCTGCAAAACAGGCCAAAGACGCCACCCCGTACCACCAGGCCGGAATGCGCCCCACGCCATAGGCGGCCAGCAGTTCATTGATGACCGTACCCAGGATAAAGTACCAGATCAGGATCTGAACCAGCAAGGGTGAACCCCGAATGATTTCCACATAGATCATGGTGGTCCATTTAAGCGCCGGGTTTCCCGAAAGACGCGTCAGGCCGCCGATGATACCGATGATGACGCCAAAAATGGTTGCCAGAATACTGATCTTGAGCGTAATCCACAACCCTACGATCAGAAGACCGGGTTTCCATTCGGAATAGGATGCGAGCGGATCGCCAATGGAGATGACCTCGCCATCGTCGACTTCGACTCCGGCGGCCGGGACTTCATAAGCGGCTGTTTCATCCAGGCCTTTGACCGTAATGGTGGCCGTCTCGCCTTCTTTTGTGATCGAGGCAACATCACCGTCGATTTCCGATGTGATTTCGATCGTATCCTTGTAGGCAAAGTATATCGGCACGCGGTTCCAGCGCCAGACGTATTCGATTTTCTGGGTGGCATAATAAAACAGACCGATGACAACCGCGGCAAACACACAGAAGACGCCCACCCACAAGTAATAGGATTGGGGCCGTGCGGCTATTCGCTGGTGTTTTGATGGTTTCATGGCGTATATAGGTGGTCTGGAGGGTTATGGCTGAAGATCTTCCCAATGAAAACCGATAAATCTTCTGCGCTCAGTTTAAATTGCCCGTTTGCAAAAAAGGCCGGTCGCCCCCCGGGGGAACGGCCGGCCTTTTCCATTATCCAGCAAACGAAAGGGTCGATTCCGGCCGATTATTCCAACTCTTTTTTCCAGTCTGATCCAATAATCCACTTCTGATAGAGCCGGTCATAGAATCCGTCGCCCTTGGTCTGTCGCAAGAAGTTATTGAGCCAGTTGAGAAAATCCGGGTCGCCTTTGTTGACGGCCCAGGCCAGGGGTTCATAGGTGAACGGTTCGTCCAAAAAGACCGTCTTGCCTTTGCCCTGGCTGCCGTACAGATACCCGCAGAAGGGCAAATCGTACACGAGGGCATCGGCTTTGCCGTTGATCACTTCAAGACCGGCGTCGGCTTCGGTCTGAAATGATTTGTAGGTGGCTTTGGGGATATATCTTTTTATGGCCTGCTCGCCGGTGGTGCCCAGTCGGGAGGTCAGGATGTATTTGGGATCGTTGAGGTCCTTGTAGGATTTGACCTTACCTTCATGTTTTTTGTTCAATAGGATGGTCTGGCCGACAACGATGTAAGGATCGGAAAAATTGATTTTCAAATTCCTTTCCTGAGTGATGGTCATGCCCCCCATGATGATGTCGAACTTGTCGGTCATCAAAGCCGGGATAATGCCGTCCCATTCGGTATTGACCGGCACGAACTTGACGCCCATTTCCTTGGCCATTCTGCGGGCGAAGTCCATATCAAAACCGATAAAATTTCCCTTTTTATCGGTCATTTCAAACGGAATGTAGCCGGATTCAAAGCCGACACGCAGCTCACCTCTTTTCAGTATTTTTTCAACCGTCGATTTTTTGGCCAGCTCTATGTCAGCGCCGAGCACGGATGTACTGAAAATAAACCCGGCGGCAAAGAGCGCCACCAAACTCAATACCAATACTTTTTTCATGCCGAACCTCCTCCTTATAGGGTTTAAATTTACCTCCCGGGAACGGAAACGATAGCAATTCCGCTCCTGTTCAGTGCATTGACGATGGTTTTGGGTTTCGGAGTAATTGGCCTCTGGCAGCTCAGACGACTGCCGCGATAAACGATGCATACTTATCACAATCGTTATAAATGGCAAGTCGTTTTTTAAACTTGGGTTCTTTAAATCAAAAGCATTCAGCCTTTAAACGGTATTCAATTTGTGTCACAATGAAATGACAGCTTATCCTTGATAAAATTCATTATTGCACATAATATTGACACCCTATAAAGAGGTTGGGTAAAATCCTCGTTAGCGAATGCCTTTTGGCATCGCATTCTTTCAATCTACTTGTTTTGCGGAGATCGATATGTCAGGAAAAAAGCCAATATCTACACCGGATCTGTTAAAGCACCCCAAGGTGTTAGAGGTCACCGAAGATGTGAACGCCGAATTGCTCGAAAGAAGACAATATTCACCAGCGGTTTGCAGCGCGCTTTCGCAAGCATTTTCACGCCTGCATCCGGTGGATGAATTTAAATTCACAGTGGACAAGGAGGCGGCCAAACAGCTGTCCGATATAATCAACAATCCAGTCCAGAAAATCGAAGGCCTCAAAACGGCTGATGCAGCGCTGTCCAAAACATATCAGCAAAAAAGGCATATCGGCATCGTTTTTTCGGGAGGGCCGGCTCCCGGCGGACATAATGTCATTGCCGGTCTTTACGATGCCGTCAAAAAGGCCAACCCGAAATCCAGGGTTTTTGGTTTCTTGATCGGTCCGGATGGGATTATCGAAAACGAAACACTCGAACTCAATGATGATCTGGTGGACGCGTATCGGAATATCGGTGGTTTTACCATGATCAAAACCGGTCGTACGAAGATCGATACGCCGGACAAGATAGCACGCTGTCGGGAAACCTGCAAAAAACTCGATTTAGACGCCCTCGTCATCGTCGGCGGCGATGATTCCAACACCAATGCTGCTTTTTTAGCGCAGGAAATGTTTGCCGATGGCGTCCAGGTGATCGGCGTTCCCAAAACAATCGACGGTGATATTCAGGTCAGAGATGATAACGGCAGCGTCCTGTGTGCGATGTCTTTCGGATTTCATACCGCCGCACGGGCCTTTGCCAATTCTATCAGCAATTTGTGCACCGACAGCAGCTCTGATGTAAAATACTGGCACATTTGCAAAGTCATGGGCCGGGTGGCCAGTCACCTGGCCCTGGAAGTTACCCTGCAAACCCATGCAAACATGACTCTCATCGGCGAGGACCTGGCCGATTATGTAGACCGGCAGCGGCTTGAAAAGGCCCAAAAAAACGGCACGGTCGATTATCATGCATACGGCATAACGCTGCGGCATCTGTCACGGGTGATTTGTGAAGGAATTGTAAGGCGCGCGGCCATCGGGAAAAATTACGGTGTTATTGTTGTGCCCGAAGGTGTTCTGGAGTTCATCAACGAGATTCAGGTTTTCATTATAAAGCTCAATACCCTTATCGCCGAATATAACCAAACCCACGACAAAGATTTTCATTCTGCTTTTGCCCTGCTGGAAGATAAGCTGGAGTATCTGCGCCGCCTGGCGCAACGCTCCAGAGAGGACACCTCTTTTACGCTCTGGAATACGCGTGATGATGACCTGTTCAATGACATTCCGGCCTTTTTTCAGGAAGGGCTTTTAATGGAAAGAGACAGCCACGGCAATTTTCCATTTTCGCAGGTTGAAACTGAAAAAGTCCTCATGGATCTGGTAAAAGATTATCTGAACATTTTGAAAGAGCAGGGCCGCTACCGCCTGGGTATTCATAAAAATTACTATCGCAAAACATTGCAACAAGCGGACCTGGATCCGGATGCCTTTGGTCCGCTGCTATTTGAAGATTACCAACAGGCTGAAATTTTATTAAGAAGATCTGAGATTATATCGTTGAAAACGTTACGGCAGTCTTTAGTCGACGCGAAAATGATCACAGATCGTCAGGACATTCCGTTGGTGGTTGAAAAGATCTTTAAAAAGTCGGTTCCTTCTTTTAAAACCCAGAATCATTTTTACGGTTATGACGGCCGCGGAAATGACCCGACCCGATTTGATTGCATCTATACCTATAACCTGGGGTTGACCGTATTCAGCCTGATCGCCAATGGGGCTACCGGACAAATGGCCGCCATTCGTAGCTTGGAGCAGGATTTTTCAAAATGGGAACCGATCGGCATTCCCATTGCACCGCTGATGCATCTTGAAGAGCGTAAAGGCCGTCTGGCGCTTGTACTGGAAAAGAGCATCGTCGACGTTCGTTCAGCCGCATTTCAGGTCGTCAAGGCCAATCGCGAAAAGTGGTTGGCGGCTGATTCAGCGGAGGATCATTTCAGAAAGCCCGGTCCCATAAGGTTTACAGGGAAAAGCGAAGAAGATCGACCCATGACGCTTGAATTAAATGCCATTTGTTGAGTGCAATCGTGTCGGGTTTTCAGATAAGCTAATATCTGATTTATGCATGAAAATGGAGATTATTTGCATTTTCGGGATAAGACGAATTTTGGCGTTAAGAATGCCGCCGGCTATTCATAATATTCGTTTTCCAGGTTAAACCTTTGCTCGTCATCAATGACCCCCAATTCCACGAGCAAATCGCCGATACCCGCATCCCGCAGATAGTCAATTTCCAGGATTTTAGCCGGTTTTTTTCCCTTGACGCTGAAAAAAGTATAGTGCAGATGCATTGAGGTTTTTTTTAAAAGGTGGACATCCTTGCCATAGATTATGATATGGTTATTCATAATGAAATACCCGGCGGCCACCAGGATGCCGATCAAGATATATTGCTTAATTCTCGAGTTCATTATATGACCTTATTAGAGTTAGCGAGTTAAGACATTTACCAGATGTGGCCATACAGCTGCTGGCCTTCAACCTATAATATTCTATCAAACACTGCCCGGGGCGTCAATATTTGGCAGCCGTAAGCGATATAACTATATGAAAAAATTAAAAAAACGAATGAACAATCGTGTTGATTTGGCCGATTATATGGTTCTGACCGCTATATTTCTGGGCGCATTGTACTGGGCTCTGGAATCTCTTCTCAATGTATTTTCACCGGAGGAAATTAGTTTTTACCAAGAAATCTTCGGGCCCAACATCAGTGATGTGTGGCCGCGGCTAATCGTATTTTGCCTTTTCTTAATGTTCGGCTCCCACGTACAATTTACCATTAATGAACGCAACCGGGCGCTGGAAGCATTAAAAGAAAGTGAGGAAAAATACCGAACGATTCTTGAAAATATCGAAGAGGGCTACTATGAAATCGACTTTGAGGGGTATATTATTTTTGGAAACGACTCGTTGAGTAAAATTCTTGGTGTGCCTAAAACGGATCTGCGATTTATGAATTTTTGGGATGTTATGGATGACAAGAATGCCGGATTAATATACGAAACCTTTTTGAAATGCCGCCGCAGCGGCAGACCGGTTAAGGCCTTTGACTGCGAATTTAATATCGAGGGGGCGACCTTGTTCATTGAAGCTTCAGCTTCTTTACTGCAGGATGCCAGAGGGGTGCCCATCGGATATCGAGGCGTCCTGCGGGACCGGACCGAAAAAAAGAAAATGGAAATGGATCTTTTGGAATCCTACAGAAAAGTACATGAAGCCCGCAGCGCAACAATTCTGGGTCTTGCCAAGCTTGCCGAATACCGCGACGAAGGTACCGGCACCCACCTGGAAAGAATTCGGGAGTATGCCAGAGTTCTTGCGGTGCAATTGGCCAAGAATCCCAAATTTGCTGATCGCATCGATCAGCAATATATCGACGATATCTACCAATCTGCAATTCTGCACGATATCGGTAAAGTCGGCACGCCGGATGCGCTTTTGCTAAAACCCGGGGAATTGACTGAAGATGAATTTGATATCATCAAGCGCCATACCCTGATGGGCGGCAATGCCTTAAAGGCAATCGAGTCTCAGATTGAGGGCAAGTCCTTTTTGGACATGGGCAAGGAAATTGCATACAACCACCACGAAAAATGGGACGGTTCAGGGTACCCCCGCGGACTAAAGGGCGAACAAATCCCTTTATCTGCGCGCATCATTGCGATAGCCGACGTGTACGATGCCTTAACTACCAAACGATTTTACAAAGAAGCCTATTCTCACGCAAAAGCCAGATCGATGATCATCCGCTTAAAAGGCCGACACTTCGATCCGGAAATTGTTAAGGCCTTTGTCGCCATAGAGACTGAATTCAACCGCGTGCGCAAAGAAAAATTAAGGGAGGAGACGGCGTTTACCCAGCAGCGGGTTCAAGCTGTCGGTCATTAAATAGTTCCCATTTAGAAATGGCGCTTTTTCCGATAAAGTGACAGCCAGCACAGAAAAATATATTCTCGCTATTGATCTGGGCACCTCCGGGCCAAAATCAGCACTGATTTCCACCCGGGGTGAGGTCGTTGATTATGAATTTGAGAACGTTGACCTGCTGATTGTGCCCCATGGGGGGGCCGAACAAATACCGGATCAATGGTGGCAGGCTGTCCTTAAAACGGCTAAACGGGTTTTAGAAAAACGCTGGGTGCCAGCCGCAGACATCGTCTGTGTCAGTTGTACCACCCAATGGTCTGGAACGGTGGCCGTCGATTCAAGCGGTCGGGCCCTGGCCAATGCAATTATCTGGATGGACACGCGCGGCCGGCGCTATGTTGAGCAGGTCACCGGTGGATTGATCAATATTGAAGGCTACAGCCTGCCGAAGCTCAGCCGCTGGTTGCGCTTAACCGGGGGCGCACCGGGGCATGCCGGTAAAGATCCGATCGCGCATATCCTGTTCTTAAAATCAGAATTTCCGCAGGTCTACCGCCAAACCTTTAAATTCCTGGAGCCAAAAGATTATATTAACCTCCGGTTCACCGGACGCTTTGCCGCTTCTTACGACTCAATTGCACTTCACTGGATAACCGACAATCGTGATCTTACCCGCGTGGTCTATGACGACAGGCTCTTGCGCATATTCGGCATTCCCCGCGAGAAATTTCCCGAACTCAAGCGAGCAGTCGACATTCTGGGTCCGATTAAAAAAGAAGTTGCGCTAGAGCTGGGTCTCAAGCCAGAGACGCCTGTTATCACCGGCACGCCGGATCTGCACAGCGCCGCTATTGGTTCCGGTGCGGTCAGGGATTTTGAAGGTCACCTTTACGTAGGGACCTCGTCCTGGATCACCTGCCATGTGCCGTTTAAAAAAACGGATCTGATCCATAATATGGCGGCGCTGCCGTCGGCGATACCGAATCGTTATTTTATCGCCAATGAACAGGAAACCGCCGGCGCCTGCTTAACCTTCCTAAAAGACAATATGATGCGCCCGCAAGAGCGGCCGTCGGATGCTTATAAAATATTTGACGAAATTGCCGGTAATGCGCCGGCCGGCAGCAACAATGTGATTTTCACGCCCTGGTTATACGGTGAGCGAACGCCTGTCGAAAACGATTCGGTGCGCGCAGGACTGTTTAACGTTTCATTGAATACCACCCGCGCGCATGTGATCAGGGCGATTTTCGAAGGGGTGGCCTATAATTCAAGGTGGTTGCTGGAATATGTTGAAAAATTTATCAAACGGCGCCTGGACCCCATCCGTTTTATCGGCGGGGGGGCCAATTCCAGCGTCTGGTGCCAGATTTTTGCAGATGTTCTTAACCGGACGATCAACCAGATCAATGCGCCTATTCAGGCCAATTTGCGTGGCGCTGCGTTTCTCGCTTCTATTGCTTTGGGGCATCTGGCGGTTGAAGATATCCCCGATCAGGTCAAAATTTCCCATACCTATCTACCCAATCCAAATAACCGTAGCATCTATGATGGCTTATACCGCCAGTTTTTAGAGCTATACAAACGCAACCGGCGAATCTACAAGCGCCTGAATCGCAGCCAGACGCCGGACATATCAATCGACGAACGGATGCCCCGGCGGAAATCTTAAATACCGCTGGTCTAAAATGGATGAGGATAAATGGACATCAAAAAACTCAACGAAGGCATTCTCGGAAGGCTCAATCCCCGCATTGCGACCTGGATTTTCAATCGACTCAAAAACCTGCCAGCGGTCGAACGAAAGGTAGAACAAGAATTCGACCACCTGCTGCACGATCTTGAAACGGTCGTTAAGCCCTATCGGCAGCAATTTGACACCTATGCCGCCATACCGGACACGGGCCGCGAAGCGTCAGCCATTTTAGAGGAAATGCGAGCCCTGTCTGATCTGGAGCAGTCTAAATGGAAAGACGGCTATGCCTCAGGGGCTGTTTACCACGGCGATGCAGCCCACATTGATTTTTTAGACCAGGTTTATATGTTAAACTCCCAGAGCAATCCCCTGCACACCGATCTATGGCCCAGCAGCGCCAAGTACGAATCAGAGATTGTGTCCATGACCGCCAGGATGCTGGGTGCCGATCCGCAGGCGGCCGCAACGGATCCGGATCGAGAGATCTGCGGTGTTGTAACATCCGGCGGCACCGAAAGTATCTTGCTGGCGATGAAAACGTATCGCGATTGGGCCCGCGATCAAAAACATGTTACGCGGCCAGAGATGATTGTGCCCGTCAGCGCACATGCTGCCTTTGATAAAGCGGCAGAGTATTTTCAAATCAAAATTAAACGCATCCCGGTGGGCGCCGATTATCGGGCCGATGTAACGGCAGCCCGCGATGCCCTCACGCAGCATACCATCCTGCTGATCGGATCGGCGCCTTGCTTTCCCCACGGCGTGGTGGATCCAATTGAGGAACTGTCCGAGCTGGCCAGAGAAAAGGGCATCGGGTTTCACACTGATGCCTGCCTGGGTGGCTTTGTTTTGCCATGGGCCGAACAATTGGGCTATGCGGTTCCGTTGTTCGACTTTCGATTACCCGGAGTGACATCCATCTCGGCCGACACGCATAAATATGGTTTTGCAGCCAAAGGAACCTCCGTCATCTTATATCGGAATCCGACGTTGCGCCGCTATCAGTATTTTGCGACAACGGAATGGCCCGGGGGGCTTTATTTTTCACCAACTTTCGCCGGCAGTCGACCGGGAGCCTTAAGCGCCGCCTGCTGGGCCGCAATGGTCAAAATCGGCAAAGACGGCTATTTAGCAGCTACCCAGCAAATATTGGAAGCCGCCGCCAGAATAAAAAATGGGATTCAAGATATTCCCGAAGTGTACATTCTGGGAGATCCGCTATGGGTCATCGCTTTCGGTTCCAAGACGTTGGATATTTATCAGATCATGGATTATCTATCTTCTCGGGGCTGGAGTCTAAACGGTCTCCACCATCCTGCCTGCGTTCACCTGTGCGTAACCCTGCGGCATACCCAGCCGGGAGTGACCGAACGATTTATTCATGATTTAAAGGCCGCAGTTGATCATGTGCGTGAGAATCCCGATTCATCCGGAACGATGGCGCCCATCTACGGCCTGGGGGCCAATCTGCCTGTGCGCAGCCTGGTGGGGGATTTGTTGAAGCGGTATATCGACCTGCTCTACAAACTCTAAAAACCCACCTCAAAAATGTATCTAACGCCCAAGGGCTGCTTTAAAAACCGATTCAAAATGCTCGAATACTGACGTGTATGCTCCGCTTTTGAATCGATTTTCGCCTTGCCCTTGGGTGTGATCTACTATTTTTGAGATGGGTTTACATTTATATTAACTAAAAAAATTACGAAAATAATTTAGGACAGGGGCATCATTTAATTAGAAGAAAGGCCATGTTTTTTTCTGATAGGCGATATGCAGATGGATTACCCGCAAGCAACCCAGTGACCCGATATTTGGGATGGTGGGCACCTAAGTCTTAAGGTCGACGACAGATAATGGCCTCATCCCGCCATTCAAGTATTCCGGCCAAACGGCCGATATACATGCCAGATTTCAGGTTGATGAAACAGAAGCGCCAAATTCAGGTGGAGGGCGCACACCTCTTGCGGAGTGCCAAAACCACACCAGCGGCACATGTGATCCAAAATTGAGGAATCATTTTTCAGATGAAAGACCTTAAGACCCAACAATTCGGCAAATACCAGCTGCTGCAAAAAATTGCTGTGGGGGGTATGGCCGAACTGTATCGCGCCAACGTCACCCGCGATCACGGCTTTGAGAAACGTGTTGCGATCAAAAAAATACTGCCGCACCTCTCCGGTGAAGGCAATCTGGTCAAGGCGTTTATTGATGAGGCCAAACTGGCCGCCCTGCTTCAGCATGAAAACATCATCCAGATTTATGATTTTGGCAGTATTGACGGCGAATACTTCATCGCCATGGAATATCTTTTCGGCAAAGATTTACGCAAACTGATCCACAAGCTCAGAAAATGTGGTCGTTCGCTGGATCTTGAAAGCGCGCTTTACATTGTTTCGCGCATTTGTACCGGGCTTGATTATTCTCATAAACTCAGGGACCTGCAAGGTAAACCCCTGAATATCATTCATCGAGATATCAACCCCCAAAATATCTTTCTGACATATGAAGGACAGGTGAAAATCATCGATTTCGGCATCGCCAAAGCTGCCAGTCATAATAGCACCACCCATGAAGGCTTGATTAAAGGCAAAATTGCCTATATGTCGCCGGAGCAGGCCATGGGCCACGTCATCGACCACCGCTCGGACATCTTTTCCACCGGCATCATATTGTATGAATTGATAGCAGGCCGAAAAATGTTTGAAGGCGAAACCATGCACATATACAGCCAGGTGCGCGAGGCGCAGTTCACGCCGCTGAAAAAGCTGCGGCCTGACCTTCCCGATAAACTTTATGCCGTCGTCGACCGGGCGCTTGCGAAAGAACCCGACGAACGCTATCAGACCTGCGGCCAGATGCTAGCCGAAATAGAGGAATGCATTTTTGAGCTGTCTGTGCGACCCAACAGCCGAAGCTTTGCCAGTTTTATCAAAGATTTTTTCAAAGAAGAGTTTGCCGTAGAAGAAAGCGCTCTGTGGACCAACAAGCAGGTCGAAAGCGTCCTGCCGTCACTGGACAACCACGCCTCTTCACGCGATAGTGACAATACCGGCAGTACCGTTTTTCTACCGGAAACCCAACCGGCGGCCGCATTACAACCGTCCCCGTTTCAACAAACCCTCTGGCGTTTTACGCCGGCTGCGGTGCTGGTTATTTTGGGCATCGTCTTTAATCTCAGTCTGGCCGAATTGCCGTTTACCCCTTCAGACCGGTCGGTTGCGGCATATTCGCTGGTCCTAACCACCCCGAAGCCGGCGACGAACCCTGCCGATGAACAAATCAAGACCGCCCGGCAAGCGCTTGAGGCCAGGCAATTTGCCTCGGCTGTAGCACTGTTTGAATCGGTGCTGGCTGCGGAGCCTTCTGCGCTGCGTGAATTTTCAGCAGACTTTTCAGCCGCTTTACAAGGCATGGCTGAAGAGTTACTCGCAACGGATCCACCATCGGCCAAAAGCGCCCTTCTCAGAGCGCTGGAATTTGAGCCTGACAGCGTTCCGGCCCTGTTAAATCTTGGATACGTCTACGTTTCTGAAAACGATTTTCCACGAGCGATCGCCAGCTACCGTAAGGCTGCCGAGCTGGAACCGCTTCGTCCGGAGTCTTTTTTTAACCTCGGATACATCTATGCAACCATTGAAGATTTCCCGCAGGCCAAAGAAATGTACGCACGGGTTGTGAAACTGGAACCGGATTTCCTTGATGAGGCCTTGTTTAATCTTGCCATGGTGCAGGAGCAGATGGGCGAACGCAGCCAGTGTGTTAAAAATCTCAGACGGGCGATTGATATCAATCCGGCAAATACATCAGCTGTCGCCTTATTAGAGCAAATACAGCAAGACAAGGAGTAATTTTCATGGTCGCATTCATTAAACAGATGGTCACCAGGGGCATGATCGGCGGGATGATTGTGGTGCTGTTGTTTGGTTGTGCCACGGTCAAAGAAATGGAATTCAATCAAAAATACGAAAATTCAAAAAGCTGGTTCAAAAAAAAATGGCATACGATGGAAGCCAAATTTTCATCCGATGACGCTGAACCATCTGCTCTTGAGCCTTATCCTAAAAATTCGAAATATGTGGTTTACCAAACCCAATGGGCCCATGAGACACTGCCGGGCATTGCCGAATGGTTCACGGGCGATTCAGAAAATTGGAGGCAGCTGGCGCATGCAAATCCGAAGCTTAATCCCGAGCGCATCCCTGCGAATACTCCAATTTTAATTCCAGCAAAACTGGTTAAAAAGAAAACACCGCCCACTGAAGCCTTTGCCGCCAAGCACCGCGTTCATTATTTTGTTCACCAGGTGAGATGGCGCGGTGAAACCTTAAGTTTGATTGCCAAGTGGTACACGGGGCATTATGGCAACTGGAAAGCGCTGGCAAAGGCAAATCCAGACTTAAATCCCAATCATATTGTGCTGGGCCATCGGATTCAAATTCCACCGGAGATGATGAAAACCAGAAAACGATTACCCCGCAAGGTTGTCGCTCGAACGTTGCCCGGCTATTTTGCCCATACGGTCACTCAAACGGACGAAAAATTATCAGATATTGCCAAATGGTACACCGGCAGTGCAAGCAACAAAAAAGCGATTGCCGCTGCCAATCCTGATATTGACCCTGAATTTCTGCTCGTGGGAAACGAGATCTATATTCCATCCACGTTACGCCTAACGACCCAACCCATGGATCAGCGATCCAAAAAGACCGCCAAAGTAACAGAGAAACTTTCACAGCCGGAAGCCGTCCCATCAGCGCCCAAGCAAAAGAAGATTATGCTTTTCGGGCCCAAGCAATTTCAGGCCGATTAACGCGTGCTGAGTGTTCCAGCGGGAAAATTTTTTTAGGATTTCCAGCCTGGGGCCGTTCCGTGCCAATCCAAGCTAAAGGAATGAATAATCATTCATATCCATGAATGGGGTTTGGGCTGGCTTTGGAAAATGGCCCATTTCTGATGGGATAATCAAATATTTTTAATATATATAAGCATTTAAATTAAATCCATATATTTCGTGCCATGTTTTTAAGGTTTTTATTGACAGGTGTCTGCGAAATCTGTTAAATGAATGAATATTCATTCATTTTTTTATTTTAACCTGAGGAGGAGGTCATCATGCCAAGGAAGATCAGATTGGCCGCAGTGATCGGTTCCGGAATTATGGGGGGCGGCATTGCCGCGCTGCTGGCCGGAACCGGAATAAAAACACTACTGCTGGATATTGTTCCCCCGGACTTAAAAGAGGAAGAAAAAAATGATCCGGTGGCCCGCAATCGCATCGTTAAGGCCGGTTTGGATGCGGCTCTGGCAAATAAACCTGCTCTGTTCATGTCCCCCCAGGATGCCAAGCGCATTTCAATTGGTAACCTGGCGGATGATTTTGACAAAATTGCCGAATGCGATTGGATCGTTGAAGTTGTCGTCGAAAATTTAAAAATCAAGCAGGATCTGTTTAAGCGCATCGAACCGGTACGAAAAAAAGATAGTATCGTTTCCTCCAATACGTCCGGCATCCCCTTAAAAGCCATGTCCAAAGGTCGCGGTAAGGCCTTTAAACAGCATTTCTTGGGGACCCATTTTTTTAACCCGGTGCGCTATATGAAGTTGTTGGAAATCATACCGGGTGAAGAAACCCTGCCTGAGATCCTGGACTTTATGGCCGATTTTGGAGAACGGATTCTGGGCAAGGGCATTGTTTGGGCCAAGGACACGCCGAATTTTGTCGGCAATCGCATCGGCGTGCAGGCCATGGTCAAAGTGATGCAGCTGATGCTCGATGAGGAAGTATCCATTCCGGAGGTGGACGCCCTCTTTGGACCGGTCATGGGCCGACCGCGCACCGGAATGTTTAAAACGGCCGATATCGTTGGTCTGGATACCCTGGCGCATGTGGCGAAAAATACCTACGAGCTGATTGCCCATGATGAGGATCGGGACAGCTTTGTCCTGCCGGAATTTGTGAATACCATGATCGAAAAGAACCTGCTGGGCAAAAAGAGTCAGAGCGGCTTCTATAAAACCGAACTGACACCGGACTGGCAAAAAATCCGCAAAGTCCTGAATCCGGAAACATTTGAGTACGAAGAGGCCCAACCGGTGGATTTGCCGTGTTTGGCGGAAGCCCAAAAAGCCGCCACTTTACCCGAAAAGATGAAGGCTGTTATCTATGGCGAAGACAGGGGCGCCCGTTTTGCCTGGAAAGCGGTGGCCAACAACCTGATCTATGCAGCCAACCGAATTCCGGAAATTGCCGAGACCATCGTGGAGATTGACAATGCCATGCGCTGGGGATTCAATCTGGAGATGGGGCCGTTTGAAACCTGGGATGCCATCGGTCTGCAAAAATCGGCTGCCCGTATGGAAGCGGATGGATTTAAGGTGCCGCCAAAAGTGAAGAAGATGCTCGCGGCCGGACACACCGCTTTTTACAAAATGGAAAACGGCGCCGTGTTTTTCTACGATTTTGAATCCGAAAGTTATCAGGAAAAGGTGGTCAGCCCCAATATCATTTCCCTGGCCGCTTTGAAGGCGCAGAATAAGGTCGTTCAAAACTCTGAATCCGCATCCCTGATCGACCTTGACGACGGGGTTTTCGGTCTCGAGTTTCACACCAAAATGAATTCATTGAATCAGCAAATTGTCGAAGCGCTTCATTCTGCCAGAGAATTTGTCGATCGCGAGGGAATCGGACTGGTCATCGGCAACCAGGCCGGCGGCATGCCGGGCGCCTTTTCTGCCGGAGCCAACCTGGCCGACATGAGCACAGCGGCCAAGGCCAATCGCTATGCGGATATCGATACACTGATTAAAAATTTACAGTACGGTCTTCAGGAGTTGCGCTACGCGCCGTTTCCGTTCGTGGCGGCGCCCTATGGCTTGACACTGGGCGGGGGCTGCGAGGTTTGCCTGGCGGCGGATAAGATTGTCGCCCATGCCGAACTGTATATGGGGCAGGTGGAAATCGGCGTCGGCCTGATTCCGGCCGGTGGCGGCTGCTTGAACCTGATGAAAAAATGCATGAGCGCTTTGCCCGCGGTGGTAACCGATTTTGATCTGGCCAAATTTTTCCTCCCGGTGTTTATGGCGATCGCCATGGCCAAAGTGACGACCTCGGCGGCCGATGCCCGCGCCAACGGCTTTTTGGGTCCCTGTGATCGCATCGTTTTTAATCGCGACTATCTGATCGGCGAGGCTAAAAAGGAAGTCTTGAAGATGGTGGACGAAGGCTATGCGCCGCCGCTAAAACGCCCGGTAAAAGTCCTGGGTCAGGCCGCCCAGGGAATGGTCGCTGCGGAAGTGTCCAATATGCTCAGCGGTAAGTTTATATCCGAGTATGATGCGTTTCTGGCCAAAAAGATTGCCTATGTGATCGGCGGCGGAGACGTGCGGGATAATGCCAAAGTGGATGAAGATGTGATCCTGACCTTGGAGCGTGAAGTTTTCATTGACCTGTTAAAAGAGGAAAAAACGCTGGCGCGCATTGATCATATGCTCACCACCGGCAAACCCCTCAGGAATTAATGGAAATGGCTAATTTTCCGATGGGCGGTGTTCTCCGCGGGTTTATGCCTTCAACGTACTGTAAGTACGCCTCAGGCATAAACCCTTGTGCGGCCTTGCTGATCAAAAAAATCCCTCATTTCTTAACAAAATTAATGGTTAAAACATAATTGATTAAATTAAATTGGAATGAGTTAATGGATATTGCGTTTTGTGGGAGCGGCTTCCAGCCGCGAAAGCCATAATAGGAGGAATGATCATGAGAGATGCCTATATCGTGACATCGATTAGAACACCGGGGTGTAAACGAAGCAAAGGCGCTTTTAAAGATACCCGGCCGGAGGATTTGCTGACTTTTATTTTGGAAGCGGCCGTCGACAAAACCAAAGGGCTTGAAAAAAAAGATGTCGAAGACATCATGATCGGCTGCTCGTTTCCCGAGGCCGAGCAGGGACTGAATATCGGGCGGATCGCCTCACAGATTGCCGGATTCCCTGTTGCTGTGACCGGGGCCACCGTCAACCGCTTCTGCGCTTCGGGTCTGGAAGCCATTGCCCAATCCGCCTTGCGGGTCATGGCCGGCTGGTCGGATATCGTCATCGGCGGCGGCCTGGAGTCCATGACCTATGTCCCCATGGGCGGCAATCTGCCGCGGCCGCATCCGGAATACACTAAAAAAATGGCCGACCTGTATGTTTCGATGGGCATTACCGCTGAAAACGTGGCCAACCGCTACGATGTCTCCCGCCAAGCCCAGGATGAATTTGCCTATCAATCCCAGATGAAAGCCGCCGAGGCCAAAAACAAAAAGTTGTATAAAGAGCTTGTGCCCACCCCGGCCACCCGTTACGTTCCGCAAAAAGATGGGACCTATAAAAAAGAAGCCTTTTTGCAGGATTTTGATGACGGCATCCGGGAGGATACGACCCTGGAAGGGCTGGCCGGCCTGAATCCGGTATTTGCCGCCGGCGGCTCGGTGACCGCCGGCAACTCGTCCCAGATGACCGACGGAGCGGCGGCCAGTGTTATTATGAGTGAAAACAAAGTCGAAGCGCTGGGTGTCCAGCCGATTGCCAAGTTTAAGGGCTATACCACCGTGGGCTGCAAACCGGATGAAATGGGCATCGGACCGGCGCTGGCGATCCCCAAACTGATGAAACTGACCGGCATGGACTTAAAAGATATTAATTTGTTTGAAATCAACGAGGCCTTTGCTTCGCAAGCTCTTTACTGTATTAATAAACTTGGAATCGATCAGCAAAACATCAACATTCACGGCGGCGCCATCGCCCTGGGGCATCCCCTGGGCTGCACCGGCGCCAAGCTGTGCGCCACTCTGCTCAGCAATATGAAGCAGCGCGGGGTAAAATACGGCGTTGAATCTATGTGTATCGGCGGCGGTATGGGCGCAGCCGCCCTGTTTGAGCTGTGTGACTAATGCTCAGAAGTGCAGGCGATCATCCAAACGCAAAAGGCTGCCCATACGGGCAGCCTTTTTTAGCGTGATTTGTAAGCAACTTTTTTTAAGATTTCTGCTCAGGTGCAACCGTTAAAAAAATATCCCTATTCTCCCAGTTCCGCTCTAATAACCCGTCAACGCCTGTTTTTTCTTCATTTAGATAAATTGCGCGGCAGGCGGCTCTTAGATCCACCGAGTTTTGCAGCACAAATTCATGAAAGCGTTTGCCTTCAATGATCACACCTTTCTGCATAAACGCTGGTCCCAGCTCTTTTGCGATCATGTTAAAAAATTTCAGTGTTATGACACCCTTGCCCCCTGCATCGGCATTCTTTGATGCCAAGTAGGATATCGAGCCGCGGAAAGGCGCATAGCGGCCCCCCTTGCGAAAAGTTGCGCCCACCAGTCCGGGCATGGCGGCCGATAGCGCCACCCTGGAGCCATCTTTGACCCAAGCGGTATCAACATTATCGACTGCCTTACCATCTAAGAAGACCGTCTGGATTCGATTATCAAAGTAGTCTTCAGCAATGCCGAACGGGCCACAAAACAATTCTTTGATGCTGCGACCGGTCTCAATGTTCATTCTGAAACCGGAAGCCAGCAATTTTGAGAATCGTGGAATCAGATCGGCTTTCACGACAAGCCGAAGATTTGGTAGTTTTGGATCATTGATGTCCATTGTTCAATATCGAGCTCCAGTGCGTTTGAAATCGTCACGTAAAAATAGCGACCATATGATCGCACAAAAATAAACAGAAAAAATGGGGAGACCCAGAAGGGGACTCCCCATTCGAGAAAACCCACATTGTTCATTTACCAGTTAAATACCTGATCCAGTTCCTCATCTTTCACCTCGAAAGTGATGTCATGAGGCGGCAATTTTTCTTTCTTAAAGTACTCGGGCAACCTATCGTCTTTAGCAGTTAATCCGGCCGCGAGATTAAATTCGCGTTCATTCTTCAGAATCGATTTGCCCAATTCGGTAACGTCGTCGGCTGTCAGGCTTAACCCGTAAAAAGCATTAATCATATCGATCAGGGCCTGAAACGTTTCCGGTTGATCGAGCACCGGAAATGCAACGAACAGGCACATACCGGTCGCGTCAACAGCGGCCGTGGCTATCTGAAGGTTTCGCGAAAGCTCAATTTGACCTTCCGGTTTCAACGGATCCACACTTCCGCCAACCCCCATGATATTGGATGCCACTGCATAGCCCGCCGTATGATCTGCGCCCATGGTAGTGGTGGCGTAGGTTACGCCGATGCCCTGAACACCGCGGGGATCGTAAGCCGGCATGGACTGTCCTTTTACAACCGGGACCCTCTCGACGCCGAAAACCTTGCCGGTTACGGCAGCGCCGCTGCCCAGAATTCGTCCCAGAGGGGTTCCCTTGCCAACTTCCTTTACGAGGTTTATAGCGGCTTCGGCATCGCCGAATTCAGCCACACCTGCCTCCATGGCAACTGCAATGGTGGCGCCCATTTCAATCGTATCCAGTCCATAATCATCATCAAGTCGATCCAGCATGGCAATAGCATCTATATCGTCAATGCCGCAGTTTCCGCCGTGGGCCCAGACGGTCTCATATTCGGGTTGTTTGGTCAGGTACTGGCCGTCTTTGTTCAAGAAGGTACCGGAGCAGCGGATGATACAGCCCCGGTGGCAACCATGGGTTGCGGCACCTTTGCCGCCGCGCTCTTCCTCCAGCGCCGCCTGAGTTTCCCCACTGATCTTATCACAGGTGTCGAAGCGGCCCCACATGAAATTTTTAGTGGGATACGCACCGGCTTCGTTAATGACGTTTGTCAGCACATTGGTGCCGTATGCAGGCAGTCCCTCACCGCTGACCGGGTGTTTTTTCAGGCCGGCGACCCACTCTTTGTTGGCTTCTTTGAATTTTTCGGGATCTTTGGGTGGCCTCATCTTCATTCCGGCATCGTCAATGACGATCACCTTGACGCCTTTTGCGCCCATAACCGCCCCGACACCACCGCGACCGGCATGGCGGGTAGGTCTGAGTTCCATATCGGTACAGGCCACTGAAGCGCCAGCCAATTTCATTTCGCCGGCCGGTCCGATGGATATGCAGCTGATTTTATCACCATATTCGGCCTTCATTCTGTCGACGAGGTCGTAATTTCCGAGCATGCACAGGTCACTGGCTTCCTGGATATCGACCCCGTCTTTGTTGATTAAAATTTTATACATTGTGTCAGCCTTGGGTTTGCCTTCGAGCACGATAGCGGCATAACCCAAACGGCCGAGCATCTGTGACGGTTGTCCGCCGGCGTTGGCTTCCTTGATGCCGCCGGTCAGCGGGCTTTTACATCCTACCGACAAACGGCCGGACATCGCTGCCGTGGAGCCGCTTAACAGCCCCGGTGCGATAACCAGCTTGTTGTCTTCTCCCAGCGGGTGGCACAACGGAGGAACCTCCTTTGAGACGATAGCCGACGTCAGTCCGCGGCCGCCCGCGCCGGCATAGTCGCCCGGCGGTTCGGTTTTAACCGCCGGTCCACCGTCTGCACCCATATTGATTCTTAGAATCTGGTCCATTTGCACCTCCTTTTTTTAAGTTGAATGGTAGGTCACCATAGATCTGGTGTGTTTATTTGTAATTTCTGGTTAATCCAAGTATATCCTTAATTCACATATTCGGATTAAAGGCCAATGTCAAGATCTTTGCCGGTTATTGCTTGCAAAGGTCCATATAAATTCTTTATATGTATCGGACAACTTTCGAGTGAACTTATTTCAAACTAGTTGATCATTCTTGGCTGGAAGCCACTCCCACTGTTGACAAATCGATGTGGGAGCGGCATCTTGCCGCGATATACGGAAAAGATTAGCCCACTCCAGGCAGATTGAAATAGGCTCTATTAAGGAAGGATTCAGCTCATGAAAATTTATCATTATCCGTCACGCTCAGCCGAGCAACGTGTTGCCCGTATTGTTGATCGCGGTCTTGTTTTTCTCAAAAAGGATATGGCAGCAGTCAATCGGATCTGTGAAGACGTCCGCAAACGGGGGGATCGAGCCGTCCTTTCCTATACCCACCAGTTTGACTCAAAACGCGTGACCTCCCGAACGTTGCGGGTGACTGAAAAAGAATTTTCAGAGGCAGCCCAAAAGGTGGATCGAACTTTCACCCGGGCCCTGAACCGTGCGGCCGCCAATATCAAAGCATTCCACGAACTTCAGCGTCGCCGGTCCTGGATGCAGACCGAACGGCCCGGCACCCTGCTGGGTCAGCTCGTTCATCCGGTCGATGCCGCCGGGGTTTATGTGCCCGGCGCCAGGGGAGGGCAGACACCGCTGGTGTCGTCGGTGCTGATGGGCGTAATTCCGGCCAAGGTTGCGGGTGTCAAACAGATTGTGATGGTGACACCGCCGACCAGAACCGGAGCGGTGAGCCCCCACCTGCTGGTGGCGGCCAAAAAGGCCGGGGCCGATGCGGTTTACAAAGCCGGCAGTGCCTGGGCCGTTGCCGCTCTGACATACGGCACCGAAACGATTCCCAACGTCGATGTGATTGTGGGGCCCGGCAACATTTACGTTACTCTGGCCAAGAAATTACTAATGGGGACCGTGGGGATCGATTCGATTGCCGGCCCCAGCGAAATCCTGGTCATCGCTGATGACGGTGCCCGGCCGGATTTTATCGCGGCAGACCTGCTTTCTCAGGCCGAGCACGATACCCTGGCTTCAGCCCTATTGATCACGGATTCGGTTAAACAGGCCAAAGCCGTTGCCCAACAAATCACGGAACAGCTCCCGGACTTGGCGCGCATGGACATCGCCAAAGAATCGCTGCAAAAGTTCGGCGCGATTTTTGTGGTCAAGACCATGACCGATGCCATCGCCATGGCCAACCGCATCGCTCCGGAGCACCTCGAGCTGCAACTACGGGATCCGTTCGAGGTGGTGGGCCAAATCCGCCATGCGGGAGCCGTATTTGTGGGAGACTATACTCCCGAACCGGTGGGCGACTACATGGCCGGGCCCAATCACGTTCTGCCCACCGCTGGCACGGCCCGGTTTGCATCTGCGCTGTCCGTGGATAATTTCATCAAAAAGACCAGCGTTATCCAGTACACCCGAAACGCCTTTCGACGCGAGGCCGCCGATATCGTGCGTCTGGCCGAAATTGAGGGGCTGGGGGCGCACGCAAGATCAGTTAAGGTCAGATTGTCAGACGGGGTATGAATGAAGATCATCGCAATGACGATTACAGTTGGGCGCAATACTATGCGGGGCGAAAAGTTCCCTCCCGAACGATTCCGGGCACCGGGTATATTGTTACTTGTCTTTGGATTTTTTACGGATGGACGGCGGGCAAGGCTCATCACTGCCGTATACCTCGACATAAGCGTCATGGGCCATGCAGCCTTTCTTCCAGTGTTTTCTGACTTTTTTGCCGATAATTGAGTCCGGATATTTACGTCCGATGTTGCAGCCGGGACAGATCCTGTTCCACCCGGCCAGCACTTTTTTCATTTCCATGGGGATCTCCTTTTGGCCTGAAGCCGGCGCGAAGCCCCGCCGGATTGGAAAATCCGGCTTTGCTGAAATGTAAAACCCATATCCTATTCGTTTTTGTACCGGGGAATGATCGGTATGCCCCCGAAGCCGATTTCAGAAATCTCCAGGTCTGTTCCGCTAAGTTTAACAGTGTTCAATTTTGCTCCTATCTGCTTGAAGGTTGTTCAGGCAAAATTTTTATTCAACATCCTTTCTCGTGGGTATCTTTGATTCGCAGGGCACCTTTGTCTGGCATAACCCGCAACCGTATCCGTCGAAGCCGTAATGGGATTTGACATAATCCTGTGTAGTCGGTCTAAGATAATCACGGCATTTGATCTTGTCATGGCCGGCTGCGCTGAGCGCTTCGACCGGGCAGCGGGCGATACACTTGCCGCAAATCCCGTCGGTGTAATAGAGGCAATAGGCATGGTGATCGCTATAGGGCCTTTTTGTCGGTGCGATTTGGATTCGAGCGATGACGGACCCGGTGCGCATGGCCTTGCCCCTCGGGGTAATGAGTCCATCGCAGAGGCCGAAAGTTCCCAGCCCCGCAGCATAAGCCGCATGGCGTTCGGACCAGGTTGATGCAATCACATATGGGGCCGATTTTTCCATTTTCCACAGGTCGGAAAGCATCGGGGCCATGGCCGCGCAGCCGCGCTTTTGCAGAATTGCCACCACGTGTTTTCGAAGCTTCACGTTTACCTCTTCACCGAAGATGCGGGCCCGGGCCCAGCGTTCTGCGGGATAGGCCGTCTGTTTACGGTTGTCGGCCCGGGTTTGCCGCGTTTGAGGCAGAATCCAGCTGATAACCGTCAAATCTTCAGATTTCGCGGAAAGCCCGTGAAAGGTTTTGTTGAATATCTCCAGAGGGGTCCAGTGGAAGGGACCGACAACTTCTTTGTATGTTTCCCAAATGGGGTCATCCCCTTTTGAAAAGCCAACCAGAGGCGTATCAAAGGCCCGGTCATTTTCTTTGTTTAGAAGTGTATTCTGCGGCGAATGCTCAATATAATCTTCAATAGCCTGCTTTATCCAGATTGCCGGATTTGTTGTTTTGTTCATGGGAATCGTTACTCTGTGCCTAAGTTTTTGATGTAGGTTTCAAATTGCAGACTGCCGGTGGCTGTGTAGGCATTGCCATTCACCATTGTTACGTCACCGCTTTCGATCAACAATTCGCAGTGACTGACAATTTCATTGGCGGCCATGATGCTGCCGAAGCCCTCGAGCAATCTTTCTTCAAAATGCACGGCGGCAATTTCTTCAGCGGTTTTGGGTCCGCTCTTAAAAATTTCGATGATCGCCCCGCAGCGTTCAATGTGGTGGGCCAGCAGTTCCTTAGCTCTGCTTTCAAGATCGACAGGGTTCCAGCGGCCATTGTAATAAAACCGATGAGCGGGAAGCACGATCATTTGCGGATGCTCGCGGGCAATTTGGATTAATTTTTTGAGAGACTGGATGTAGCGGCGCAAACCAAAGATGGCCGCTGCATCCGTGTAGTCGGGCCTGACCACCGCTGCGATTTCGTCAAACAAAGCTTTACGCGTCGGCCATGGCGAGATATCCGGCAGAATGATGTCACCCACGATGATGGCTTCCTCATCCAGCAGGACGGCCAGACAATCCGGACTATGCCCCGGCAGGTGATAGGTGCGTACGTCCGGCTCGATTTCAGTTTCGCCATCGCCGATCGGCTCAACTTTTAATCCCTGTAATACCGCATGGTATCCGAGACAATTTTCGGTATAGAATGACTCCGGCATCGGGCAATGCCAGCATTTGGCCGGAAATTTTTTCTTTTTTGATTCCGGAGACTGCGACGGATATTGCCGGATCAGGTGATCATAAATGGCGTGGGCTTTGACTTTGAGTCGGGTGGCATCGATTAACTCGGCCAGCCCGCCGTCGTGATCTTCATGGCTGTGGCTGATGAGAACAAAATCAAGGTCGGCGGCCGTTATGCCGATCTCTCCCATCATTGCCACCAGCCGTTTACCTTGGCCGAAACGACCGGCATCCACCAGAAAAGGGCTAGCGGTCATGACAGCATAATTCCAGGTTGGCCCCAGATCCCAGTGGCCGCCGTAAAAATTTTTAGTCGGTAGCCCGAAAATTTCGAGACCGGAAGGCAGCCGGAAGCGCACCACCATTTCATTGCCGCTTTTATCGCCGCTACGCATTACCTCGGCATATTCAATCAAGTCAGTGTCCTTTCACGATTTATAACTGTTGGATCAGGTCGCACAACAACCGCACCCCAAATCCGGTACCGCCTGGGCCGCAATAGGCATTGCCCTTTTTGTTATAAGCCGGGCCGGCAATATCGATATGGGCCCAACGGGTGTCGCCGCTAAATTCTGATAAAAATAAAGCGGCCGTAATCGCTCCTCCCCAGCGTGAGCTGGACATATTGTTGATATCAGCAAAATCGCTTTTAAGAAGCTCTTTATAATCTTCGGGCAGCGGCATCGGCCAGCAACGTTCATGGGTTTTCTCTCCGGCTGCCTGAATGGCATTTGACAGTCGATCATCTGATGTAAAAACCCCGGCGATTTTTTCGCCCAGGGCCACTACACAGGCGCCGGTCAGGGTCGCCAGATCGATCATCATCTTCGGTTTGTGTTTTTTGACGACATACGACATGGCGTCAATTAAAATCAGGCGGCCTTCGGCATCCGTGTTGCCGATCTCAATGGTTTTGCCGGCATGGCTGCGCACGATGTCGCCGGGCCGGGTAGCCTCGCCCGAGGGCATATTCTCCACAATGGGGATGGCGCCGACGACGTGTGTTTTGCTTTTCAGCCGGGCCTGGGTGACGATGGTGGCAGCCACCACCGCGGCTCCCGACATATCGGCTTTCATGCCGGCCATGCTGTTGCCGGTTTTAATATTCAAACCTCCGGAATCAAATGTGACCCCTTTGCCGACCAGCGCCAGCGATTTTTTTGCGTCGGGCGGCTTGTGCTCCAAGATCACCAGGCTGGGTTTGCTGCGGCTGCCGGCTGCAACCGCCAAAAGAGCGCCAAATTTAAGTTGTTTTAGCTCTTTTTCACGCAACACGCGGGTTTTTAGGCCGTATTTGCGGGCCTGTGAGACGATTTCCCGGGTGAGCCGTTCCGGCGTTTTGTCGTTCGATGGTGTGCTAATCCACTCGCGTGCCAGGATCGTGCCGTCACATACCTTGCGGACTCTGGGCGCGATGCGTCTCAGTTTGCCCGGGGCCGGCGGCTTGATCCAAAAATTGATTTGTTTCAGCGGTTTCTTTTTCTTTTCCTTTTTGTATTTGTCAAATATATGATTTCCCAGACAGGCGCCTTCCATCATGGCTTCGACCGCATCCGGCGGTTTCATTTTAATGCTTTTGGACTCCGGTACAGCGACCCAGATGGTCTCGAAACCGGATTGAATACCCATATTGACGGCTGAACCGCAAAATGAGCGTAAGCCATCGAGATCGATTTTTTTCATTTCGCCCAGGCCCACACAGATAACGCGCTCGGCGGCAAGACCCTTCACATCATAAAGCGTGACCCGCTCGTCTTTATCGGCCTCAAATTCTTTCAGTTTTAAGGCCTTTTGGATAATAGCGTTAATTGCACGATCATCATGGATTCTTTTGTCCGCGCACACGGGCACGACAAGTGTCTCGATTTTTTGCTTTTTCAGATCTACGGCTTTTAGACCAATCATTTTTCATCTCTCCGTTTGGTTTGAAAAGAACCATTTACCACGAAGCACGCCAGGACATAAAGACTTTATTGTGTGTTCGGACCCGAAGCAAGTTCTTTTAAAGCGCTGATCGTTTCCCAGTCAAATGTTTCAGACTGGCAGGGAAATATTGAGTTATTGGCAAAAATCGGGTCGGCCGCCAGATCGTAGCGGGATGCGCTTACGGCAGTCGGCCACAAGGCGGTGTGCGGAATCGGCGAGTAGTAGGCCAGGATCGGCGTTATGCCAGCTTTCTGAACAGCTCGTATCGAGCGCTCGACGGCGGCCAGATTCTGGCCCGGCAACCCCATCAGTAAATAGGCGCCTACCTGGTCTTTTGTAAAACCGGCTGCTTTCAGGTTTCTGGCAGCTTTTTTGAAGTCGGCATGCGTCACCTTGTGGTCCATGTCGCCGCGTGCGTCGAACTCAGCCGTTTCCAGGCCTAAGCGCAGGGTTGTAAACCCTGCGCTGTACATCAGCCGCGCCGTCTCAGCGTTAAGGCCGCGAATGTGAACGGCATTGGGCGTGTGAAACCGCAGGCCCAGGTCGGCCTGAATGATTTTTTCCATAAGCGGCAATGCATGTCTTTCAGCGTCGACCAGAAAGGCATCATCATACAGCACAAAATCGCTGATGATATGGGTCTGATGCCAGAACTTGATCTCTTCGATCACCGCCTCCGGACTGCGCCGCAGTCGATTTGGGCTGAGAAAATGCGAAGCGCAGTAAGTGCACTTAAACGGACAGCCGCGTGATGTCAACAGGGGCACATAATTGATACAGTTCTGCAAATCGTAGGCAGGGTAGGGATAACTATCGAGATTTTGGAGGTCAAAGCGGGCAGTCACCTTGTAACCCGTGTGCCGGGCGATCGTGTCAAAGACGGCTTCTTCGGCCGGTCCCACGACAATGTCGTCTGCGCCGGCGCATTTGCGGGCATGATCCTTACATAGACTGGCGTAAATGCCGCCTAAAATAATGGCGGTCTTCGGAAAAACATCATGCAAAGCGGCAATGGTTTCTTTAACACCGGGATACCAGTAGGTCATTAATGAGGTCACCAGGACCAGGTCCGGTGCCGGTAACTGTTGCAGGTCTTCGGCAAACCAGCGGGGTTTGATACCATAACGGCAAAAACGACGTTGAATGTCCTCGAGGCCGCGCGGTTTGTCGATTGGAGATTTTAAATAGGGCCCCCGGCCCCAGCGGGCGGATGGGTCGCTGGTCGGTGCTTTCGGGTGAAAGCGGTCGAGACAATCAATATAGGATACCTGTATGCCATGGGTTCTGAGCAATCCGGCAAGGGTCAGCAAACCCAGCGGCTTGGCCCAGAAATCATACGCGGCGAAGTCATGAATCCAGGGGTTGACCAGCAGAATATGGGGAACGTCTCGTTTCACGGATCTGCCGTTGTCGGTTGTTAGGGGTCCGTCGTTTAAAAAGTATCTCAACCGCCGAGCTATTGGGGCGTTCCTTTTGCGATCCACGCTTTATTTAAATCAGCTCCTAATAACGGACAAGTGATAGAATAGAAGCGTTGATGGGCAGAAAAGGCACGCGACTGACAACTGACACCGGACGACAAACATGCTTTAACTTTCTTCATCGGACGGGAAGTACACCATCGATGTTTTTTTTAATTCTTTGCGGCTGAACAGCAGAGTGTAGTCCTGCACGGAAGTGGTTCTGGACATTTTACGCGCCGTCTCATGGCAGGCTTGCTCGCTGTCTGCGTGTACCATAGTATACAGATTGTACGGCCAGTCCGGGGCGGGATTGCGCTGGTAACAGTGCGATACCTGATCAAAGGATGCCATTTTCTGACCGACTTCTTCGATGCGGTCCTTATCAACGATCCAGGCCACCATTGCATTGGCGCTGAATCCAGCGCGTTGATGCCGCAGCGTTGCCCCAAAGCGCCGGATGACGCCGCGCCGGCTGAGCTCTTTTAGACGTTCGAGCAGGTCTGTTTCAGTAATGCCCAGTTCCTCAGCAATAGCCAAATAGGGCCGCTCGGTAACAGCCATATCTTCCTGGATTGAGGCTATTATTTTCTTTTCAAGTTCTGTCAGCATGCGGTGTCTTCATTCAATAAGTGTTCAGCTATATCGCTCTGGGAATAGTCGTTTTATATCCTTCGGCGTTGCCTTGCAGATACCGCGTTCGGTTATGAAGCCGGTGATCAGCCGTGAGGGTGTCACATCAAATGCATAATTGGCGGCAGCACTATCCGCCGGGCAAATGAGCACGCGTTCCTTTTTGTTGTTTGCCAGCCCCTCGATATAGCGAATTTCATCCGGATTCCGCTCTTCGATGGGGATTTCTTTGATGCCGTTTTTTAGATTCCAATCGAATGTGCTGGAGGGCAGGGCCACGTAAAACGGAACGTTATTGTCTTTGGCGGCCAACGCCTTTAAATAAGTGCCGATTTTATTGGCGACATCGCCGGTGGCTGTTGTGCGGTCCGTGCCGACGATGACGATATCCACGTTACCCTGTTGCATTATATAACCGCCGGCATTATCGGTGATGATGGTGTGTTTGACACCGTGCTTCCCCAGTTCCCAGGCGGTCAGGCGATTTCCCTGATTGAGCGGTCGGGTTTCGTCCACCCAGACGTGCAAATCGATACCCCGCTCAAATGCCGCATAGATCGGGGCGGTGGCGGTACCGTGCTCGATACAGGCCAGCCAGCCGGCATTGCAGTGCGTCAGCACATTAACCGGTCGACCCTGCTTGCGCTGACTGATCGCCTCGATCAGCGGCAGCCCGTGTTCGCCAATTTTTTTACACCGGTCCACTTCCTGTTCGGTAATTGAAGCAGCCTGATCTCTGGCGGCAGCAAGGCGTTTGTCCGGCTGATCTTCTTTCAGCACCTCGGCGAGCATTCTGTCTACCGCCCAGGTAAGATTGACTGCCGTCGGCCGAGCGGATTTGAGACGTTCGCATTCGGCAAGCCAGTAACTGTCGTCAATTGGATGCCGGGGAGCGTTCAAGGCTGCCAGATAAACACCGTATGCGCCGGTGGCGCCGATCAAGGGGGCACCCCGAACTGCCATGTCTCTAATGGCCGTGATCGCATCGTCAACGGTAGTTAAATCGATCAGTACCAATTCATGCGGCAGACGACGCTGGTCTATGATTTTGACCGATTTCCCATCGGCGCTTAGCCAGATTGTCCTTAGATCTTTTCCATCTACTTTCATATTCAATCTTGTGGGTTTCAGATGTCTCTCGTTCGCTTGATAAGCTTCGGCAGTCAAGCAGGCATCATCATTTTTTGCTGCTGGTTTCTTGCTTCTGGCAGTGAGCAGGGAATCAACAGAAGCACCCATCCGTTATTTGTCGTTGACACGGATCCAGCAGCCAGTGGTAAATATCACCAACACCTGAATCCTTTTAGCAACGGACAACGCTCTATGGACAATGGACAGCAGCTTGATTACATTTTGGCTAAGGCAAAGTCAGTCTGAACTTCGCCCAGCAGGACATGACGCCTGAAGACCTGTCGCATTTTGTTGGCGTCCATGAGCTGATAGACGATGGGTTCGCTGCCTTCCGTTTCGATGGTGACATTGGGCTCGCTGGAGCACATTCCCATGCAGCCGGCAGCTACGACGCGAATGTCCTGACGATCGGTTTCCGCCATTTCTTCCATCAAGGCGCTCATAACATTGCGGGCTCCGGCAGCAATGCCGCAGGTTCCCATATGCACGGTCACTTTTATTTTGGCGGGGCCCTCTCGCAGTGAGGTTTCCTTGGCGGTTTTTTCCTTAATTTTTTTGAGATCTTCAATTGTCAACTTTGCCATCTGTTGCCTCCTGAGATTTAAGATGCATCTTCATTTGTCGTCAGTTCTTTGAGCGAGGATCGGATCGATTCGGCTAAATGATGGACAACCACCGGGTCAGACAGTGATAGATCTTCCATTTCGGCCCGGAATTCACGCGTATCCAGACTAAATTCCTCGCCATCGATGCGATGTGAATAGACAAAATCAATTCCCGGGTTTCCGATGATAAGCGTTGTAATCGTGGCCGCCATATCGCCTAGTGGGGCGCGGTCGATATGGCTATGTTGAAAGGTTGCTTCAACCTCGGTCCCTTTGCCGGGTACCGTGTCAGCCCGCACAGTCCCTTCGCAGCGCTCGGCCGCGGCGGCTAATAGCGAGAGCCCCAAACCGACCCTGCGCGTGATACGGGATGTGATAAAGGGATCGTTGATATTCTGCAGTTTTTCAATCGGCATGCCCCGGCCGTTATCGCGAATTGCGATTTTAAGCTGATCGGACTGATGGTCTTCTTCAACCTTGATCCAGATGCAATTCGCCCCGGCGGTAATTCCGTTTTCGACGACATCTAATATATGTAAGGATAACTCACGCATATAAATCTAATTTTCAAAGTCATTGTCGGTCGATGATTGGCCGTCTGCGATTATCGGACAATTTTTTTTTACCATAAAGGTCATCAAGGTGCACGCGGAATAAAGTAAAATCATCAATTTCTTTGTGTTCTTCCCGGATGGAAACTAATTGATGATATGGCGTCCTTCTTTGCCGGTTAATGCCAGCGCCAGTTCTTCAAAGCTTGGCGCAGCTAGAAAGAATTCCGTCCACACCTTGCCGATGTCGTGTAAAAAATGAGCATCCGAAGCTGTCACGCACGGATAGCTGCCGATGCCCGGAATCTGGATGCGCGCTTTTTTAAGGGGCACGCGGTAGGATACCTCGACGGCGTCTAATTGAAGATCTTCGGGAATAAATCCCAGCTGACCGATTAAACTGTAAGATGGGCGGTCCACATGGGAACTGATACAGATGCCACCGATGTGATGAGCCTTGTTCACAATATCAATCAAACTCAGCCCGGTGGCGCCGATCAGCAGGCGGGAATTTTCGCCCAGGACTTGATCGTGCTCATCGGCAACCACCTGATGCCCGAATACCTGTGGCTGATTTTTACCGCTGAGATGCTTGTAAATAAATTCCTGCATTTTCCGGGCATCTTCGATTCTTTCAAAGAGGGTGACCAGATGCACTTCTTCCCTGGAGCAAATTTCCATTCCCGGCAGAACAGCAATACCCTGCCGCTTGCCCGCGCGCATGGTTGCGGCAACGTTCTCGGCGGTATTGTGATCACAAATGGCGATTAAATCAAGCTGCTGCTCGAGACTTTTTTCAACAATCTTTCTGGGGCTCATGTCCCAGTCACTGCAGGGTGAGAGGCAGGAGTGAATGTGGAGGTCGGCTTTGATTTTTTTTAACACCGGCTGAATTCCTCCACCGCCATAAAACAAAATGGGTTCCAAATCATGCTTGCAACCATTAATTGTTTCATTTGGTACTACTTTCTAACCCCGAAGCAGACGAAGAACACAGACGGATTAATGATAATTATGAATGCTTTCTTTATGGCCTTCCTGCGCTTCGTGACCTTAGTGATTAAATTTTTATGTACGCTCACCTCTGCGCTGCTATTTCTCCCGGATCGCAGATTATTCGGATGATGGGTTCCCGACCCCGGCGCTGAAAAGTCGACCGGCCAGTCGAAATGACGAATCCGGGCCCTGCAAAACTGGAATGCCTTCCTGGTCCGCTTTTTGGATGGTTTCCGCATCCGGTTTCTGGCCGCCGGTAATGATAATAGCGGCCAATTCGCGCAGCACCGCAACGGCCACGATATTCTGATGCCCCTGAACGGTTAACCAGACACTTCCGGCCGGGGCGTTGCCCATCACCTCGCTTAACAGATCGCCGCAATATCCCCCGTTCACCTCGCGGTCGAGCCCATTTTGCCCGCCGGCCACCTCGAGTTCGAATCTTTCCACCAGGTCTTTGACCACCATTTTGGCAGCATCCTTTCATGTCGATTTGGCGGATTACCGTTTTGTCTTCCTTTGCGCAGCGATGAACAGACATTCTTTTAAAACCGCTTCGCCCCGCACTACATCTTCGGCAAATGTACGGCAGTCTGGAGCGCCGCATACAGTGCAGTTGGCCCCTTTGATCAGCTGCATCACTTTGTCAATTTCTTGCATCGAATCAATTGACAGCGCCGCTTTGCGGGCGCCAAACAGACTTGTCAGCTTGGACGGATCCTTTTCGCTTTGAAACTCGCCTTTCTCGTACATCCGCAAAATATTTTCGCGATGCAAGCGGCGGCCAAGGCCGTATCTTTTGATCATTTTTTGAACGGTGCTTTTGGCCAGATATTTATCGATGGCGTTGAGCACGCCGCCCAGGCAGCCTTCCCGACAGGTGCGCAACTCGATATATTCAATATCCTGAAACAGCCCCATTTCGATTTTTTCAAGATAGTGAATGGTTTCCTCTATGCCTGAAACCGCCAGGGACCGCTCGATATCCATGTCGGCGATTTCGCCGCCGGACATGCCCCACATGGAGGCGTTGCCGGTGGCACATGTTTCGTATTCAAAACGGGTCTGATAGAAGGGAATGGCATCCGCTGCTTTAATCTGCTCCACATGTCTTAACAGTTCCGGATAGATATCGTTGATTCCCAGAGCAATTTCTGTCGGCACAGGCCGTTTGCGTGCCGGCAAACATACGGGATCTTTTTTGGTCGGGCAGGGGTTGATGTAGTATAAAACAACCGCCCGGTCTTTGTCCAGGTATTCGGGAATGAGGTGTCGTTTGACTTCGCGCGCCATCAAGGCCACCGGCCGCAGTACCGGCAGGACGTTGGGCAACAGGTTGGGAAATTTAAAGGCAATCAGCCGAACGACAATCGGGCATATGGGTGAAATCAGGGGCCAGGGGGCCTGTTTGGACGTGCGGTTGCGACTGATGAATTCTTCGGTGGCATACTGGAACATTTCAAGAAAATAGGACATGTCGATAGTGTGTTGGAAACCCATTTGACGGAGACCGAGCAGCACATCCTTGGGCATGACTCCGGGAAACTGCGCGTAGAGAACCGGTGATACCAGCGCAATAGCAACTTGATCGTCGCTGAGGATTTCAGGTCCCTCGGTTGCTGCACTCACGGCGCGTTCGCGGCAGACGCGAATGCATTCCCCGCAACCGATACATTGCTCAACAATCCGCACGGCCTTCTTGTTTTTGATCCGGATGGCTTTGGTGGGGCAGACCTTCAGACATTGCCCGCGGCCGGCGCACAGGTCTTGGTCAAAACGGACAAAACAAGTTGAGGTTAGCTTTTTGCTCAATCGATTTTTCCTTTGTCAGGGATGAAAAAAATCATTCGAACGATGGTGCCGTTGTTTTTTAGAGATTCGATATGAATCCGGTCTGAATTTTTTTTCATGTTCGGCAGTCCCATGCCGGCGCCAAAACCCATCTCACGATGGTCATCGTTGGCCGTTGAGTAGCCGGCCTGCATGGCCAGCTCAATGTCTTCTATCCCCGGGCCATCATCCTTTACTTCCAAAATCAGCCGGTCGCTGTCCAGTTCAATACTCAGCTTGCCGTCACCACCGTGCATGACCACGTTCATTTCGCTCTCATAGCCGCAGATGGCGATCCGCCGAATCAGGCGCGGTTCGAAATCCATTGATTTGAGAAGATTTTGAACATTGATCGAGGCTTCGCCCGCACGAATGAAATCTCTGGCTTTGATCGGAAAGCTTCTTTTTAATTGGGGCATGGGTCTAAAATTTTTAGATTGTGCGGTTGTTCGGTGTGGCCGGGCAGGGACCCATGACAGGTTATCGTTGCCCATCGAGCCCGGTCAGATTGCAGGCATGCAATCTGCCGCAGGAGACAAACATCGAATACGGGGTTGATATCAGGGGAATACCCTGGTCTTTGGCCATATCAATTACCTCCTGGGGTGGCTGTTTCTTTCTGACAATGACCACCGCCCCGACCCCGGCCACCATTGCCGTGCGGATGACCTGCACGGTCGTCAAACCGGTTAAAAGGATACAATCTTCAGAAAATCCGGCCAGCACGTCACTCATCAGGTCACTGGCGCCGCACCTGGTGATGATTTCATCCAGTTTGTCCTCTCCGGCTAAGACTGTCGCATCCAGCGCGTCAACAATTTCTGATATCTTCATTTACCGATTCCATTTTCCGATGGGTTCAAAAGACCGTTTGGGTTATCACCAGCTGGTTAAAAAGGCAAAAATGAAACATACCGAATACTTAAGGCCAGCAAAGTATAGTGTAAAGGGCCGTCGGTGTCAATGATAAGTCAAGCGGGTTCCGAAAGACTCACACAAATAAAGAAACAACTTCAAACCGGTTTACATCGATCAGGCCTTTATCGGTCAGCTTCAATGCCGGTATGACCGGCAATGCCAAAAAGGATAGCGTCATAAAAGGATCCGGTAGGACGCTTCCCAGCTTGTGCACGCTGCCGATCAAGCGGTCCAGTTGATTGCGCACCTCACCGACCGGTTCAAAAGACATCAAACCGGCCAGCGGCAAAGCCAGACGGGCAAGAACTTTTTGGTTTGACACGGCTGCCAGACCACCGCCCATTTGTACCACGGTTTGCAATGCTGCTTGCATGTCCGCATCGGTTGTGCCCACAATGATGATATTGTGTGAATCGTGGGCGACACTGGAGGCAAGGGCGCCGTGTCTGAGGCCGAAGCCTTTAACAAAGCCTTTGCCGATATTACCGCTGCCGCTGTGGCGTTCGACAACAGCGATTTTGAGCAAATCCCTTGATGGATCGCTTACGGCCTGACCGTTCTCGATAGTCGGCTGTTCGATGCGCTCATGGGTAATCAACTGATTGGCTTCGATTTCAATGGCCCGAATCCTCTTGTTTTGGTCAGCAATGGCCAAGTCGATCTTCCGCAAATCAACCTGTATCGACGGGGCAATGGTGGCAGACGGCGGTGTTTGAATATGCGGTAAAACCTTTCCGTTCTCAGCCGTTAATAGACCGCGGCAATATACCTGTTCGACAATCGGTTTTTGCAAATTGGAAAATACCAACAGATCAGCCTGGCGGCCGGGCGCGATAGCGCCCAGGTGGTCCAATCGGAAATATTCAGCCGGATTTAGGGTAGCCATTTGAATGGCTAAAATTGGGTCCAGGCCGGATTGAATGGCTTCGCGCACAATCGAATCGATATGGCCCTCTGTGATCAGGTCATGGGGGTGGCGATCATCGGTACACCACATCATACGTCTGGCTGTTCGTGCGTTTACCGCCTCCAGCAGTGCCTGTAAATTTTTAGCGCCGGTTCCCTGACGGATCATAATATGCATCCCGGCAGCGAGCTTCTCTCTGGCTTCCCGGGCGGTGGTGCATTCATGATCACTTTGCACTCCGGCAGCGACATACGCATTCAGCGCCTGCCCCTTGAGTCCGGGCGCATGACCGTCGACCGGCTTACGGTGCTTTTTGGCCGCGCGTATTTTGGCCAGAACTTCCGGGTCGCCAAAGATGACACCCGGATAGTTCATCATTTCAGCCAGCGCCACAATTCTCTCATGATCAAAAAAGGGTGCAAGATCTTCGGCGTTCAGACGGGCGCCGGCGGTTTCCATATCAGTTGCCGGCACGCATGAAGGCAGTGTGAAGTAAATATTGACCGGTTGTTCTTTTGCCGATTGCAGCATATAAGCAATGCCCTCTGCCCCCATCACATTGGCGATTTCATGCGGATCGGCGGCTATGGCCGTTGTACCATGCACCACGACCGCCCGGGCAAACTCGGAAATGCAGGTCATGGCGCTTTCGATATGAACGTGGGAATCGATAAAGCCGGGCGCGACAAAGCGGTTGTTTAAATCCAAAGTCTTTTCGGCTTTATATTGGCCGAAACCGACAATAAAACCATCGCTGATGGCGATTGCCTGCTGTTCGATTTCACCGGTTAAAACATTGACCATACGTCCGTTGGTGAGAAGCACATCAACGGGTTTTTCGCCGTGAGCGGCTTTAATAATTTCGGTCATATTCATTTTATTTCCTTTGAATTTGATCGGCAATCTCGTTGACTTCTGACATAATTCGCTCAACATCCAAACTGAGAATCTGTCGATTGCGCACCAGGATGCGTCCGGCGACGATCACATCCCGAACATCTGCGCTTTTTGCGGTATAAACGATATGGGACTCAGGATGATACATCGGCGTCAGGTGCGGGCTGCGGCTCTCGACGACGATCACATCGGCTTGTTTGCCCTCTTCGAGCGAACCGATTTGCTGATCCAGCCCGATCGCCCGGGCGCCACCGATGGTAGCCATTTCTACGACGGTTCGGGCATCCATGGTGGTGGGATCATGTGTTTTTGCCTTGTGAATTTTGGCAGCCATGTCCATTTCATGATACATATCCAGGTTGTTATTACTTGCACATCCATCGGTCCCGAGCCCAAGCGTGATGCCGGCTCTTAGAAGTTGCGGTGCCGGGGCGATTCCGGCAGCCAATTTGGCATTGCTTTCCGGATTATGGGAAATACAGGCCTTGCTTTTTACAATCCGTTCAATATCCGCTTCCTCTAACCAGACACAGTGCACCAATAAGGTATTTTCATCCAGTGTCCCCAGTTGATCTAAATAACCGATGGGTGTGGTGTTATATTTTTGCCGGATCTGCCGGACCTCGACTTGTGTCTCGGCCGCATGGATTTGAAAGCGCAGGCCGGCGTCCGTACTCAACCTTTTGGCGTTTTTCAAAGTTTCGCCGCTGCAGGTGTACGCTGAATGGCAAAACACCGATGGGGTGATCAAAGCAGACCTTTGCTGCCATTTGGATATGAACGCACGCGGAATTTTTATATTGTGTTCGGGATCCGGTACCCCCGGCGCCGGAAAATCGATAACCCCCTGGCCTAATACGGCGCGCATACCACTGGTTTCAACGGCCTCGGCCACTTGGTCTTCAAAAAAATACCCATCGCAGCAAGTGGTGGTGCCTGAAAGCAGCATTTCAGCGCATGCCAGCAGCGTCCCCCAGCGCACGCTATCGGGTTGAAGGTGAGCGCTTTCAGCCGGAAAGATATGGTCGTTCAACCAGCTGTCCAGCGGCAGGTCGTCGGCCAAACCGCGAAACAGAGTCATGGGCAAATGGGTGTGACTGTTCACCAGGCCCGGCATGATCAAGCCGCCGCCGGCATCGATCGTTTCAGTTGCTGCGGGCAGTGGTTGCTCGGCAGCAATGGTCCCGAGGCGTTCAAGTTTGTCTCCGTTGATGCACAGCAGTCCATCGGGGATTATCTCAAATCGCCGATTGGCGGTCACAAGCGTGCCGTTGTGGATGACAAGATCGTAAGTCATCGTTCACCTTTTCGTCTAAAATCCGATATCATTTCACCTGTTGAAAGCGCTATTCTATGTCAAAATAGATAATCCGTTACTGTGCAACGCACCGCGCGATGGCCAAGAATTTAAACCAACTTCCCCGAGGCCCTTATTTTCCGGCTATGATGTCCCGTGCGATCCGGTTGACATCATCTAAAACGCTGTCGAGATTCATGGTTTTAAGCTGCCCGTCCTCCATCACAATGGCACCCTCAATGATCACTGTCGTAACATCGCTGCCCTGCGCCGCATACACCATATGGGAAACCGGGTTGTACATGGGCGTCAAATGCGGTCTTGCCGTGTCAACGATAATCAGATCGGCTTTTTTACCTGTTTCAAGCGAACCGATATGCGACTCAAGGCCCAAAACCTGTGCGCCTCTGAGGGTGGCCATTTTAAGAACCGTCTGTGCATCCATTACGGTGGGGTCTAATGTTTTGGCCTTATGGAGCTTGGCCACGGTATCCATTTCCAGAAACAGATCCAGATTGTTGTTACTGGCGCAACCATCCGTTCCCAATCCCACGCAAATGCCCTCATCTAATAATTTGGGAATCGGCGCCACGCCGGAGGCCAGTTTCATGTTGCTTTCCGCATTGTGTGCGACTTTGACATCATAACGTTTCAGCAAGGTAATATCTTTTTCTGTTAACTCCACACAATGACAGGCCACCACATTCGGGGCCAGAAGCCCGAGTTCAGCAAGGTGTTGCACCGGTGTCCGATCAAAACGTTCTTTAACCTGCGCGACTTCACTTTCGGATTCAGCCAGATGGATTACCAGCGGCAGCTTGAAATCCTGTGCCAGGTCAAATGCTTCCTGCAGCAATTCAGGTGCGCACAAATAGGCTGAATGCGGTTCTACGGCAATGCTGACCCGCGGGTGATGTTGCCAGGTATCGACCAGCTTGCGGGTATATTCGAATCCTTGGGCGATGGGCCCATAATTGGGTGAATCAAAATCATACAGGACTTCCCCGACCACCGCCCGCATACCGGCATCACCGGCGGCATGGGCCACGGCATCCTCAAACAGGTACATATCGCAAAAACAGGTGGTGCCCGACATAATCATTTCCGCGCAGGCCAGCAGGGTGGCGCTATAGACCTTTTGCTCATCCAGTTTGGCTTCAGCCGGAAAAATATGATCGTTAAGCCAGGACATTAATTGAAGGTCGTCCGCCAGCCCTCTGAAGCAGGTCATGGCGGCGTGGGTGTGGGTATTGATCAGGCCCGGCATGATGATTCCGCCGCCGACGTCGATCACCTGCGAAGCCCGCCACTCTGAAAATTCTGCAGCCGGCCCGATCGCGGTAATGCGGTCTTCGGCGATGGCCAACCCGCCGTCTTTTAAAATGGTCTGGTCGTTATCCATTGTGAGGATGGTACCGTTCAGGATCAAAATATCAGTCGATTTCGGTTTCATAGATTTTCCCGGCAACTCCTTTAAGAATAGTTTCCAGTGAAGGCGCAGCCTTTTGGGCCACGGCAATGATCTCTTCAACGCCGGCCGGAACCGGATCGGCGGGATTATGAACATTGGTAATGATGGACATCCCCATTACCCGCAGGCCACCATGAACGGCTGCGATAACCTCCTGTACCGTTGAGAAGCCCACAGCTTCCGCTCCGATGGTTTGTAGAAATGCGACTTCGGCCGGCGTTTCGAGTGCAGGTCCTTTGAGGCCGACATAAACTCCTTTTTGTAATTGTAATCCGGCGGCCCGGGCGGCGTCTTCGGCAGCGGAAATGAGTTCCGGATTATAAGCGCTGGACATATCCGGAAAACGAACGCCCAGGCGCTCATCATTGGGGCCGATGAGCGGGTTTGTGAGGGTGAGGTTGATATGGTCGCTGATCAGCATGATATCGCCGGGGCGAAAAGAGGGATTCAATCCGCCGGCGGCATTTGAAAGGATGAGAATCTTAACGCCCAGTTGTTGCATCGACCGAACCGGGTAGGCGACCTCTGTGGGACGATAGCCCTCGTAGAGATGAAAGCGGCCTTGCATGACGATGAGTGGGCAATCGCTCAGCCAACCGGTGAGCAAACGGCCTTTATGTGTTTGAACCGTTGAGATTGGAAAATGGGGGATGTTTCGATACTCGATGGCCGTGTCGATCGTCATGGATTCGGCGCTTTCACCCAGACCGGTGCCGGTTAAGTAACCGATATGCGGCACGACATCGGTTTTGCTTTTGATAAACGCGGTCGTCTCTGCCAGGCGCTGCGATAGATTGTGCATTGTTTTCCTCACGGTTTCAGTACGTGAATCTTTGATGGTAAGATTAAGAAAGACACTATTTTAGTTCAGCACAGTGGCGCCGTCAAGCCAACAGACACGGAGGCCAAAATCATTATGTTCTCATTGACTTTTTTATGACATTGTGACATACAAACTCCCTTAATCCCTGAATATTGCCCAAAACGACGCATGCAAGATTCAGGTGATCACTTGATCCTGCCCCGGTTGTATGCGTAATGGGTGACCAACCAGTATGATTGTTAACGATTCGCCTCAATCGGTCCTGTTTTAAACACGAGCAAACGAGGGAGATCTGAACATGGCACCTGACACCCGTCCCGGACATCCCGATATATCAGATGAAATGTGGCTTAAAATTGATAAAATCATCGCCGCCAACTGCAATATCCCGGGTTCGATTATTGGGGTTTTGCGTGAATGTCAGGATGTCGTCGGGTGGCTGCCGGTTGAGCTGATTGATTATATCAGCGATGGTCTCAACCTGTCGCGCAGTGAAGTTTTCGGCGTCGCGTCATTTTATTCATTATTTTCCTTGGCCCCCAAAGGAAGGCACCAGATAAGGGCCTGTATGGGCACCGCCTGCTATGTGAAGGGAATCAAGGAAGTGATAAGCCGTATCAGCAATGAATACCATATCAGCGAAGGCGGCACCACCGACGACCGGCGTTTTTCGCTGGAAGCTGTCCGGTGTCTGGGGGCATGCGGCCTGGCACCGGTGCTCGTGGTCGATGCGGATACCTACGGTGATATCAAGGCTGATAAAGTCATCGATGTTTTAAAAAAGTATGAGTAGCCAGCGACATAGAGCGGATGAAACTTTTTGAAGTTCAGCATATTTTGGATGCCAATGTGTTAGCGGGGGAGGATCAGCTGGATCGCAACGTCGTGGGAGCCGGCGGCGCTGATCTGATGGCAGATGTGTTGTCGGCGGTTGCCAAAGATGCACTGCTGCTCACCGGTCTGACAACCGAGCAGGTTTTGCGGACCGCAAAAGTTGCTGACGTGGCGGCGGTGGTGTTTGTTCGAGGCAAAAGACCCGATGCGCCCGTCATCGAACTGGCAAAATTCTATGAAATGCCCTGTATGTTGACCAAATACTCACTGTTTGTTGCCAGCGGCCGGTTATACGTTAATGGACTTCGGGGGTTGGATGGGTCGTGGTAATAAGAATAATTGAATGTTGGAGGAATTCTATCATTTTTATATTTCGAGTTCTGGATTAAAAAATATCTATTCAATTTGTAACTTTTCAATTCGGCTGAAAGCCTAAAATAGGCTAACATCAATCTTAAATAGTCAACAAGCACCTGCGGGAGTCCGGCATGAATAAAGTCAGAACCCAGTTAATGTTGTGTGGCGGAACAGGCTGTCATGCAAATAAGAGTCATATATTTCAGGAAGAACTTCAAAAAGAGCTTGAGCGCCAGGGGCTTGCGGATGAAATTAAGATTATCGAGACCGGTTGCAACGGTTTTTGTGCGGTGGGGCCTGTCATGCTGGTTCAGCCCGAGGGAATTTTTTACCAGAAGCTGAAGGTGAAAGACATTCCACTTCTGGTTGAGGAACATTTTCTCAAAGGGCGCCCGGTCAAAAAGCTATTTTATGTGGAGCCGGCTTCCAAGGAAACCATTCCCAGCATGAGTGAAATCCCCTTTTTCAGGCATCAAATGTTCTGGGCGATGCGCAACAAAGGGGCCATCGATCCGGAGGTCATTGACGAGTACATTGCCCGTGACGGGTATTTCGGCGCCGCAAAGGCTTTACAGGAAATGCAACCGGAAGAAATCATCGCCGAGGTAAAAAAATCGGGTTTAAGAGGGCGCGGCGGCGCCGGGTTCCCCACCGGGCTCAAATGGGAGTTTGCCAGCAAAAGCGGAGGTGACAGCAAATACGTGTTGTGCAATGCAGATGAAGGTGATCCGGGAGCGTTTATGGATCGCAGCATACTGGAATCCGATCCGCATGCCGTGCTGGAAGGCATGCTGATTGCTGCGCGGGCAATCAACGCCCGGCAGGGCTACATTTATGCGCGCACCGAATATCCGCTGGCTATCCGAAGATTGGGCCTTGCCATCGATCAGGCCCGGGAATACGGATTGCTGGGCAGCAATATCCTGGGGTCCGGTTTTGACTTCGACATTGACATCTACCAGGGCGCCGGCGCGTTTGTTTGCGGGGAAGAGACGGCCCTGATGCGCTCTATTGAGGGCAAACGCGGGATGCCGCGTCCCCGCCCTCCGTTTCCAGCGCTAAAAGGTTTATGGGAAAAACCGACTATTCTAAACAATGTCGAAACCCTGGCCAACATCTCACAAATTATTCTCAACGGCGGGGACTGGTACGCCAGTGTTGGTACAGAAAGCAGTAAGGGGACCAAAGTGTTTGCGCTTTCTGGCGATGTCAACAACATCGGCCTGGTAGAAGTGCCGATGGGCACAACGCTCAGAACGATGATTTATGATATCGGCGGCGGGGTTCCCAACAAGAAAAAATTTAAAGCCGTGCAGCTGGGGGGGCCTTCCGGCGGTTGCGTCCCCGAGCAACATCTGGATATCCCTATAGACTATGAAGAAATTGCCAAGGTCGGTGCCATCATGGGCTCGGGCGGTGCGATTGTGATGGACGAAAATACCTGCATGGTCGACATGGCGCGCTTTTTCATGGATTTCGTGCAGGATGAATCCTGCGGGAAGTGCACACCGTGTCGTGAAGGCACCCGGCGTCTGCTGCAACTGCTTGAAAAGATCTGTGAAGGCCACGGAGCCCCTGAAGATATTTCAACCCTGGAGGAACTCTCCGCTACAATCAAGGAAGCGGCGCTATGCGGCTTGGGCCAGACGGGACCCAATCCGGTGCTTTCGACGTTGCGATATTTTAGAGATGAATACGAGGCTCATGTCATCAAAAAACGATGTCCGGCCAAACGCTGTGTGGCGCTGTTGAAATTTGAGGTGCAACCGGAAATCTGTACGAAATGCGGCATGTGTTTTCGAGCCTGCCCGGTGGAGGCCATTACCTGGAAAAAGAAAGCGGTTGCGGTTATCGATAAGGAAAAATGCATCAAATGTATGACGTGCTTCGAAAAATGCAAATTTGATGCAATTGAATAATAAATGGATCTGAGGTGTTCAAATGGTTGATGCAATCATTTTAATGGGCGGCATGGGATTGGCCATCAGCATTATTTTAGCCATCGCATCCAAGGTATTCTATGTGTATGTTGATCCCAAGATTCTGTCGATCGAAGAAGAATTGCCCGGTGCCAACTGAGGCGGTTGTGGGCTGCCGGGTTGCAGCGCGAACGCAGAGGCCATCGTTGCCGGTACATCGGCACCCAATTCTTGTGTGGCCGCCGGGGCGGAAGTGGCTGAAGCCATTGCCGCGATTATGGGCGTTAAGATCGAAGCCGTTGAGCCGGATATCGCCAAGCCGGGCTGTTATTTTGGAGTTGAGGATGCCGATACCAAATATGTGTACGACGGTCTTGATGATTGCCGGGCAGTGGCATTGCTCGGCGGCGGCATGAAAGTATGTACCATCGGCTGTTTGGGCCTCGGAACGTGTGTCAGGGCCTGTCCCTTTAATGCCATCCGAATGGGTCCCAAAGGTTTGCCGGTCGTTATCGAACAAAGATGCACGGGCTGCGGAACCTGCGAACGCGTGTGTCCCAAACACATTATTAACCTTTCATCAATTACGCGAAGGATTATCCGGGAATATACGACCGATGAATGCACGACACCCTGTCAGCGGGGGTGCCCGGCCGGTATTAATATCCGGGAATACATTCATCAAATTTCAATTGGCAATAATCACCGCGCCGTTCAGGTCATCAAGGAACGCAATCCCTTCCCAGCTGTAATTGGCCGAATTTGTCCGCGACCCTGTGAGCTGGAATGCCGACGAAATTATATTGATGAGCCGGTGGCCATCAATTTTTTAAAGCGCTATGCCGCCGATTATGAAAAAGAAAGCGGCAAGCGCATCCTGCCTTACAAGGCGCCGGATACCGGCCGTAAAATTGCGGTTGTCGGCGGCGGCGTGGAAGGTCTGTCGGTTGCGTTTTTTACGGCGCGTCTGGGACACGATGCAACGGTAATCGAAGCTACCGCAAAACTGGGAGGACTGCTCAGAAGTGCCATATCAAAGGATCGATTGCCCGAGGAGATACTGGATTGGGATATTGAAGGCATCGTTGAAATGGGCGTTAAAATTGAAACCCAAAAGGTGCTGGGTCGTGATTTCTCTTTGCAATCATTGCTTGAGGAAGGTTATGACGCGGTATTTCTGGCCGCCGGCGGATGGGACAGCCGCCTGGCGCGCGGGGCGACAGATGATATCGAATCACCGATTCCCGGCACCTACATGCTGGTTGATCTGATGCGATTTGGCGCCGAGCGGACAGAGGCGCTATCGATTACCCCTGATGTTGTGATTGCCGGTGGGGGTAAATTGGCGCTTGATGCCGCTAAAATTTGCAAGGAAAGGGGCGCAACAAACATCACCGTTTTGTTCCGCGAGAGCTGGGAAAACAGTCCCATTTCAGAAGCAGAGCTGGAAGAAAGCGACATGTCCGATCTTAACATTATTTACAATGTGGCAATTAATCGGCTAATTGGAGAAGCTGATCAGCTCAAACAGGTTGACTATATCGAAGCCGACACCGCTGCAGCAACGAGTCTAGCGGCTCAGACATTGATATTTGCCACCGGACGGTTTCCCGAACTGGTTTTTACCCGGACAAGACCGGAGGGTGAAGAAGCGCAGGGAACCGATGCGGCGGACTTACCACCGGATGTGATTTTGTCCTGGGAAGGAACCCAACCATATAAACAACCCGCCCTTAAGGATGAAGTCGGTCTGTTTGCAGAAGGTGACGTGCTGGCGGATTATAGCGCTGCCATAAAGGCCATCGGTGCGGGTCGTCGGGCGGCTGCCTCAATCCATCAGATCATGCACGGGATATCACCGAACCTGACCGAGCATGTGATCACCCCGCAATCAACCGTGCAAAATGTGTATCATGTCGAAAATGTGCAGCCCAGCCAGCGTCAGATTATGCCCATTTGCAGCGGCAAAGAACTGGCTCTATGCGGTGAAATTGAAAAAGGTTTCTCGGCCAGTACGGCTCAGCAAGAAGCGGATCGGTGTCTTCAATGTGGGTTGATCTGCTATGTCCACACGAAAACAACCGAGACCGATGAGACCAAGGAGTCGACTGAAGTTTCCAGCTAAATTGAGCGTTTCAAATTAAAAATGAGGATAAACTTTTTTAATTCCAAGGCAGTTTATCTTTTCATAATTTTTAATTTGAAACCCTTCGGGATTGCCGATCTTACCGCATCTACTGTGTCAAATGCCGTCCCGCATAGTCAACTATAGCGAAACGGCATTTTTCGTGTAGCTGCGGCAACCTCGACAATCGCTCAATTTAGATTTTACCGATGAGCGTTTCAAAATACAGCAACTCACTCAAATAGGGAGTCAATATTGGCGACGGAACAGGGCATCGTCCTGCAGACAGATTCTGAAACTGCCTGGGTCAAAACAACCCGGAGCGGCGCCTGCCAGGGATGCACGGCAAGAAATTCGTGCCATACCCTCGGCAACAGCCCGGACATGGAAGTCAAGGCGATAAACATCGCCGGTGCCAGAGAAGGGGATCGGATTGTTTTGAGCTTTGAAACCCGGTCCTTATTGAAGGCCACATTTTTAATCTATGTTTTTCCCATTATTTTTCTGGTCATCGGCGCTGTCTTCGGACAAATGCTATCTTCCCTCATCTCAGTAAATCCATCGGCCCTGTCTGTTCTGCTGGGATTTGCCTTCTTTTTCGCTGCGCTGCGGATCATGAAAGTTCGGGCGAATAAAATGGCCGCCCAAAATGCCTACCAGCCAAAGATCACAAAGATTTTGGAGATTGCCAACCCATCGCCAGACTAACATCAAGCTTGCTGTATCCCATTCGCATTGAAATCATGAACGGCTGGAGTGCTGAAGTAAGGGGATGTTGATTGTTGACGAACGATTTATACCGCTCTGGGGAAAAGGTCTTCGATTTCCAATTCCCTTATTTTTTGAAGGCAATTTTCCAGTGCCATTTCCTCTGTGTCACCGGTGCCCTGGAATTCCTGTTTGGCGACGATGTTCACCAGGTTGGGCACGGCCACAAACTTTCCTGCCAGGTTCCCAGCCTTGGTTTCGTGCACGTCGATGTAGATGAGCCTTTCATTGCGAATCAGATTATACCGGGTCGTCTTGGTCAAAATATCATTTTCCTGCAATGACTGCATGATACATTCCTTTTGATTTACTCTTTTTCCATGCTGGCTTTCAGCGGGAACCCGTTTTCCCGCGCAAGCTTTGTAACAAGATTTATTTTGGTTTCGGCCATCTCGTAAGGATAAATTCCACATACGCCGACGCCGGTTCGATGCACCTGCCACATGAGACCTGTGGCCACGTCTATGGACTTATTAAAAACAGCAATCAAAATTTCGACAACGAATGCTTTCGGGGTGTAATCATCGTTGTGAAGCAGCACCTTATACATCGGCGGCTCGGTTGTTTTTTCATCGATTTCATCCAGAATTTCATCCTGATAATCTGGCTGTTTGGTGCCCATGCTGATTGCCCTCCATTAGGCGGTCTCCCGTTATCCGTAAAAATTAAGGGCTGACCAAAAGAAATCAAGCGTGCGGCACTAACTTATCATGATGACGTTTGTACTCGACGGCGGGCGGCTTCGGAATCAGCGTTTCGCAGACGGACATTTTGCCCGATAAAAAATGAAAAAGGCAGCCGATCGGCACAACGGATGCCGATAAGCTGCCTTTTTAAAAAGGTCAAGTGAAATTAGATGGCAGCCTTCAAACTTTTGCCGGCCTTAAATTTAACAACATTTTTGGCCTTAATTTTGATCGGTGCGCCGGTCTGGGGATTGCGGCCTTTGCGTGCTTTCTGACGGGTTTTCTGAAAGGTGCCGAAACCCACCAGGGTGACCTTGCCGTTCTTTTTCTTCAACGCTTTAGTTACATTGCTCATGAAAGAATCAAGAACCTTGCCGGCGGCAACTTTCGAAACTTTAGCGTCCTTTGCCATTTTGTCAATCAATTCTGCCTTTGTCATCTCTGCCTCCTTCTTTTACATTTCGTTTTTGGTTATATTTCTTGGCGGTTTTTTTAAAAAGTTTACAGCAGTTTTTTTTGAAAGTCAATAAATATAACCCCATTTTTATTGGTTTCGCAAGGAGAAATCGCTCCGAATACCCATTATCACTTAATTTGCCGGACGCACAACTTCGGGATTTCATAGTTTTGACTTTCATTCTATATCGGAATCCCGTGAAATGCAGGCCGCCGGTTGCCTCGGCGCAGATACTCGCCGGGGCAATTATCACTTTAAAAGTACAGGATAATATGATAAAAAATTACCAAATATCCTGATTTTTATAACTTACACAATGGCTTTTTGACGGGGCCTTAAATAACGGGCAAAGGGCTGCGCAAAGTTGAGGCCCTTCAGAATGCTGCCGGTCAGGCAATGAATTGTTAACCGAGTTCGATTAGATGAGCGGAAAAGTCTATATAACCAGCAAACAGATGGCGACCTTTTCTTGTCCGCAATGCACGCGGACAAAAACCGTCGATGTTTCCAAATATGCAAGCCTTGATAAAATGGTCAAGGTCAATGTCAAATGCCCGTGCGGGCATTCCTACAAAGCGATTTTGGAAAAAAGAAAACAATACCGCAAAGAGACCAACCTGCCAGGGACCTATATCCATTTTATCAACGGCCAACCCCAGAACCGGGGCCTGATGACGATTGAAGACATCTCCACATCAGGTGTGAAGATTAAACTGAATGTGAAACAGAACTTTGCGATCGGCGATCAGATGAAAATTGAGTTTCACCTTGATGACGCTCAGCGCACACTGATTAAAAAGACAGTCATCATCAGAAATCAACGCGACCAGTTTATCGGTGCTGAGTTTGCGCCTTTTGAAACCGTTGATAAAGCGTTGGGGTTCTATTTGTTCAGTTAATACCCGATTTTACATTAAGTTTTATGCACAATTTATATAATGGTTGTCTGACATATCTATTAGCCTGCTAAAATTATGCATTTTCACATATCTCGTTTTCCTGCAGGAATCGATCCCTATGAAGAATAGATGCCCCTGGGCCCGCAGCGATCCGATCTATGTAAAATATCACGACACCGAGTGGGGAATACCCTTGCACGATGACCGCAAATTATTTGAGTTTCTGCTGCTGGATGGCTTTCAGGCCGGGTTGAGTTGGATTACCATTCTAAAAAAGCGAGCAAACTATCGCAAAGCCTTTGATTATTTTGATGCCCGTAAGATAGCCGTTTACGACGACCGGAAAATTGGGCAGCTACTGACCAATAAAGGGATCATTCGCAACCGATTAAAAATTGAAGCCGCTGTTCAAAATGCAAGATCGGTTTTGGGCGTCTTGGATGAATTTGGCAGTTTTGATGATTACGTCTGGCAATTTACCGGCGGAAAAACGATTCGCAACGCCTGGCAGACCACAGACCAGGTCCCCGCGTGGTCTGCTGAATCAATCGCTATGAGTAGGGATCTAAAGCAAAAAGGGTTCAAATTTGTCGGACCGACAATTTGTTATGCTTTTATGCAGGCTGCCGGGATGGTCAATGATCATCTGGTGAGTTGTTTTAGATATCATCAGGTTTAGATACCGAAAGCGCAAAATTACAGTGAAAGTCGGGCCCATGAGGCATTAGCCCTCGGCCGATATGGTTGATTAAAATAAAATAACCTGCGTAGCTGCTAACATCTATTTCAAAAACAGCCCATAGTCTGACCTAGTGAACATGTAATAATTTTATTGAAGGTAGGAGGTAAACACCTGCTCTGTTTGATATGGGACCAACTGAAATTCAGGGAACACTGCAAGATATACTTTGTGTTCATGGATAGCGCAGTAATTGAGCGTTAGATGCATTCGTGAGATTGAGTATGGATAAAGAAGGTGGAAAACATGGCATACTGTTCAGCATGCGGCAAAGAGCACAACGCCGGCTTCATCTCCACCCGGTTTTCCGGGACAGACGGCGTTTCGCTGGAAGCGGCAAAATGGGCGAGTGTCTTTGATAAAGCCGGTTTCGCGTGTTTCTTTTTTGCCGGTGAAATCGATCGACCCCCCCAATATTCCTATCTGGCTAAAGAAGCCCATTTCCAGCATCCGGACATCGTAGATGTTTATCGCAATTGCTTCGGCTCCAGCGTTCGCGGCCGCTTTGTGACTCGCAAAATCTATGAGCTAAAGCAGCATCTCAAGGACCACCTTTACAAATTTATTGAAAAGTTTGCGCTCGATCTGCTGGTTCCCGAAAATGCCTTAACCATCCCGTTGAATCTTCCACTGGGAATTGCGCTTACTGAAGTCGTATCTGAAACCGGCATGCCCGCCATCGCGCATCATCATGACTTTTTCTGGGAAAGACAGCATTTCATGACCAATGCCTGCTGGGAATATTTGAATATGGCCTTTCCGCCGCATTTACCTTCAATTCAACACGTGGTCATCAACTCTTCAGCGGATAACCAGTTGAGTTTACGGACCGGTATCTCAGCGACCATAATTCCCAATGTAATGGATTTTGATAATCCGCCGCCGGTGTCCGGTAATTTCGAATCCTGTGCCTTGGAACCCGGTGATGCTCCTCCTCCCACAGACACCTATTCTGCCGATGTACGCCGGGATCTCGGTGTTGCCGATGATGAGCTGTTAATTTTACAGCCTACCCGGGTCGTCAAACGCAAAGGGATTGAACATGCCATTGAGCTGGTTCACCGTTTGGATATGAAAGCCAAGCTCGTCATTTCGCATGCTTCCGGGGATGAAGGCTACGACTATGAACGCCGGGTAAGAGAATATTCCAAATTGATGAAAGTGGATACCTATTTCGTCTCCAACATCATCAACGAGAAAAGGGGTAAAACAAAAGGCGGGCGCAAGATTTATACCCTGGAGGATATCTACCCGCATGCGGATCTGGTGACATATCCGTCTAATTTTGAAGGATTTGGCAATGCATTTCTTGAGGCGATTTATTTTTGCCGGCCTATCGTTGTCAACACGTATTCAATTTACACCATTGATATCAAACCCAAAGGGTTTTCCGTTATCGAAATTGATGGCTATGTTACCGATGAGGCCGTCCGTAAAACCCGAAAAGTGCTGACCAACCCCGACCTGCGCAAAAAAATGGTCACCCACAACTATATCACGGCAAAAAAATATTACTCCTATACGGTCCTGGCGAAGAAATTGGGTGACCTTCTGGCCGATTGTACCGGCTGTCAAAGACTCTTAAATCGGGCATAAGTGAAAATGCGGTCAGATGCCTGAGGGATGTTGTCAGCACGGTTGTAAGCAAACAAAGACGCCTGCAGTTGTTACGCACAACTCCAGGCGCCGTGTCATTGCGTGTTGCGCGGATGCGACAACCCAAATGCGCTCGCAAAAGTCGAGAATCTAAATTAGTCTCCCATCTTCGCCATATAGTCATCGTACATGGTTTCCAGCGCGAGTTTGTGTTTGGCCTCTTCCTGACAAAGCACCTTAAACAGCTTTTTACTTTCCGCCGTATCGGCTTGCTCCAGGAAGTCGTTGTAAAGCTTCAAGGCTTTTTCTTCCCTTTTCATGGCCAGTAAAAGAATTTCATTGTAGGGCATGCCTTTCTCATAACTCAAATCGACCAGATAATCACTGCGTTTAATATCGGTGATCCATTTTAGCTGGTACTCTTGCAGGCTTTTGGAGATCCCTTCGGTTTTAAATTCCATTAGTATTCTCTCATGTTTCTTCTCTTCAGCGGCAAACTCGGCAAACATTTTTTTTGAACCAGAGAAATCTTCCTCATCATCGCTTATTTTCTGATAAAATTCCGCTGCCTCCTGTTCCTTTTCAATTGCAAAATCGATGATTGCATCTAAATTTTCAAATTCCATCAGGTTCTCCTTTCTGTTTCCAGGTGGTGATCGTTTTTGCATCCCTAAGCGTTTATAAGTTTTAACAGAGTTCTTTTAATATAATGATTTTTTTTGGAGTTGCATCCTCAAAAAACCGATCCGATTATGCATCCTTTACGACCCTGCGGCTCATAGCAGGAAATAAATCAGATTTCAACTTGAATGGTCTCAAAAAGACTTGCAGAAAATCCAGTGACAGGCATTTTCAGATGAGTGTTGAAAAACACCAAAACACTGATGAAATTTCCAACACATACATAACTATATAAAATTTATAATATTTTTGTCAATTTTGGCAATATGAGGATTGTCAGGCATGCCCGGCTGTAGAAAATTCCAACAGTGTAAAATGGCAGGCTATGTCATCTAATCCAGATCCAATATTAAAAAATTCATATTGATTTTAGATACCTATCATATAACTACCGTGCCGTCCCACTATCTGGCATACGGATTGCTCTACAAAATAGAAAAACGAAAATAAATCACAGCAAAATTAATTTATAGCAAAGGAGCGAGGAAATGGCTGAAAAAAAGAAAAGCGCGCGGAGAAGTCAGGTTGGGTTTGGATCGACTTACAAAAAAGCTCAAGCCGGTAGCGGACAAGATCAGCAGGGCGTTGAAACTGTTCTTGGCGGCCAGGCATGGCTGGTAAAGCCTGACAAAAAAGCAAAGACCGCCAATCCCTGTCTGTGGATGCAGGCCGGTGTCGTTAAATTTAAAAACTGTGACAACTATTATGATTGCACCAGCTGTAAATACGATCATGCCATGGATAGCAAGGTCGCCAAGGGAAGGCAAATCAGCTGGCAGGAAGCCATGAAAAGACGACCGGACCTGGATCGGGTGTGCCGCCATACGCTGACCCATCGCATCGAAAAACGGATGTGCGCCTATGATTATGAATGCAGCAAGTGTGACTTTGACCAGTATTTTGAAGATATCTGGACCACCAAAGCCAAATCCTTGCCCGGCGAGGTGCAACGGATAAAAGGTTTCGATGTACCCATGGGCTATTACTTCCACAACGGACATGCCTGGGCCCGGATCGAAAGCGGCGGTTATATCCGCGTGGGGCTGGATGATTTTTCTCTTAAATTGTTAGGACAGGCCGATGCGCTCGATCTGCCATTGATCGGCAAAGAGCTGGACCAGAGCAAGGTGGGCTGGGGGCTGAAGCGCAAGGATAATCTGGCCGACGTACTGTCGCCGGTAGATGGCGTCATCATGGAGGTTAATTCCAAGGTCCGGGAAAATCCAAAGCTGGCGAACAATGAGCCTTACGGCGACGGATGGTTGTTTATGATACGCACGCCGGATGTCAAAGGCACCATGAAGCAATTAATGGTCGATCAAGACAGCTTGAGCTGGATGAACACCGAGGTCGGCGAACTGGAAGGCATGATTGAAGATGTGGCCGGTCCCCTGGCAGCTGACGGCGGTTATCTGGCGGATGATATTTACGGTAATTTGCCGGATCTGGGCTGGAAAAATCTGACCCAAAAGTTCCTTAAAACTTAGTTATTCGTTATCTGTTATTCGTTATTGGTAAATGGCAGACCAGCCACCGCGTCATCCCCAATAACCATTAACCAATAACTGCTGTTTTTTGGCAGGGAGAATGAACATGAATCCCACCCGAATGAAAGCGAAACAGTCAATCAGCCACTCCCCCTGTATCTGGATGCAGGCGGGTGTCGTACCGCACAAGTTTTGTCGGCTGGAATACCGGTGTGCGGTCTGCGCCTACGACCGGGCCCTGCGTCGCGCGGCTGCGGAAAATAAGCAAATTCGCGAAAACGGCCGGATCCCAAAAGGCAAGCGCGGCCGAATTGTCTTCTGGAAGGACAAATTGCGCGAAAACCCGGCCTGGAAACAGCCCTGTCTGCATCACATGATCGGCCACATTGAATTTCGCGCCTGCACCCATGACTATCAGTGCGCCAATTGCGAATTCGATCAATATTTCAATGATCAGTTTGCCGTGCACGCCGTGGTTCATCCGGTGGATGTCCTGGACGTCAAGGGCTTTAAGATTCCGCATGGTTTTTACCTGCACCCGGGGCATACCTGGGTTAAAATCGAGGAAGGGTCGACGGTGCGTATCGGCCTCGACGATTTTGCTCTGCGTCTGCTGGGGCCGCTGGATCAAATTGAAGCCCCCCTGATGGGCAAACAGCTCAAACAGGATCGACCGGACATTTCATTGCGGCGGGCGGGAAACGCTGCCAAATTACTTTCCCCGGCCAGCGGGGTGGTCACCGATATTAATCCTGCGCTGCGCGAGCGCGGCAGCCGGAGCAGTGAAGATCCATACAGCGAGAGCTGGATTTTACGTCTGCACTGCGACCATCTTCGCCAGGATCTCAAGAATCTGATGATCGGTGATCAGGCCGGCGAATATATTGATAAAGAGGTCGCCCGACTTTACGAAGTCATTGAAGAGACTGCCGGCCCGCTGGCCGCTGACGGCGGTTTCCTGGGTGAAGACATATTCGGCAATATGCCCCAGCTCGGCTGGCAAAAGCTGACCCAAGAATTCCTCAGAACTTAAATTTGTTTTTAGCCATGGGTCTTTCTCCCGGTGAGTGGGTGAAAGACACTCGTTCAAATCTCAGGGGTTACAGTTCATTCTGTAACCCTTTTTTGTGACTTTGGATTATTTACAATAAAAAGTCATTTGATTAGCGAATGTATTTTACAGTTCACGCAAACTGGATATACAGGCATATAAACTCTGGCAACGTCTGCATCAACCACAATATAAGGGGTTCGATCTGAATTTTGGGAAAGAATAGGTTACATGATCCAATCTCAATAAATTTCAAGATATCGAATGGAGATCTGCACTAAT
>JASFNW010000002.1:0-85600 GCA_050116835.1 Desulfobacterales bacterium | reverse complement strand
GGAACAAAGGCTTCTTTGGCTTTTAACGTCGGAGAGTCATAGGTTTGCGGCGCAATTTCCTCCATTTTCCAGCGCGGTTCGTCCTTCGATTGCAGTGTAAACAGAAAATAACCGGTTGCCACGAGCAGCAAAATAATAATCACAAAATATCCGACGCGTTTTCCGGCAGATTGCTCTTGAAGCGCTTTAAAAGGATTTACTTCCCTGGGTTCAAAAAATTCGGCTTCCTTATCCTGCTTTCCAGGCTGGTCGAGCGGAATTTTAAGCTCTTTTTCACACTCCCTGATGACAGCAGCATCGATAACTTTTTTGCCGCCCGAATAGCCGGTAAGCAAGGCGTGGTCGCAAATAATATTGATCAATCGAGGATAACCGTGGGAAAATGTATAAATCCTGCGTAAAGCATCGGGTTTGAAAAGTTCTCTTTTGCAGCCGGCAACATTGAGGCGATGATTGATATACTGGCGGGATTCCTTTTCGGTCAGTGGATCGATATGATAGCTAACGCTAATCCTTTGCCGGACGGCTTTGTGACGTTCCTCGTTTAGTATTTTGTTAAATTCGCTTTGCCCGACAAAAAAAATGTTGATCAATTTGCGGTTATCCATCTCGATGTTCGACAAAAGCCGGATCTGCTCGATTAACCCATGGTTTAACCTCTGGGCTTCATCAATAATCAGCAGGACCTTTTTGTCTGCAGAAGACGCATTGTAAAGAAAGTGCTTTAGGTGAATCAGAAAAGCACCCTTGCTATCGAAGTGCCGGTTCATCTTAAACTCTTCGGATAGAAAGTTGAAAAAATCGATACTGCTGAGTCCGGGATCCGGGACGGCGGCCACGATAGCAGACACATCGATAATTTTCATTAAGCCATGGATCAAAACGGTTTTGCCGGTACCGACATCGCCGGTGAGCAAGAGGAACCCTTTGTCTTCAAGGATACCGTACTTGAGAGTGGCCAGGGCTTCTTTGTGCTTCTCACCGAGCCAGAGGAACTTAGGGTCCGTCGTAATTTGAAATGGCTTAACTTTTAGATTGTAAAATGATTGGTACATAATGAATCGGCTTTTATCAACCGGTTGACGATAATCAGTCTGGAAATGGAAATGCCGTTACTTTCTACAAAGCGTTAAACCAAAATTGGTGGTCTATCGTTTCAAAAATCCGCGGCTGTAATAGAAATAGATGGCGATCCAGAGCACGAAAAAGAGGATAATATAGGCGGTCCTTTGACGAACGAGTTTTTTGCGTCGTTTATCAATCAGGTTAATAGAATTTTTCAGCTCTCGTTTGACGATTTCCAGCTCATTCATCAGGGCATCCATATTCGCTGTTTCTGATAAAGAGACCAGGCGCTTTGATTTGTTTTCGAAATCGCGGACATTGTAAGCATCAAACAGGATTTTTTGTTTTTCCGTTAAATAGGAGACTTCATGGATCTCTTTTGCCAGCTCGGCACAGTAGAATTTTCGGTAAGGATTGATGGCAGGGACTTCTCCCAGTTGCCGGATGCGGTCCTCGATGCCGCCATCCAATTCAGCTGTAATTTCAGATGATATCCTGTCTAAATCAGCAACGGTGCTGTTGTTTTTAATCAGGTCCTCGCCTGATAAAGAGGATATGAAAAAAATCAGGAACCCGGCTGTCAGACAGCTTGCAAAAATTCGAACGAGTGCAACTACATCGCGATTGAAAGAAATCATAAATGCTGGTCCTTTCAAAAAAATTGCAACCCACAAGAGCTGCTGCAAAAAATGATACTGCTATTTATTATAAATAGTCTATATTACAATATAATTTAAATCAAATCGTACAGGAAAACAGCTCAATTGTCAATATTCGGCGTTCGGCATGGAAGGTGCCGAAAGCCTAAAAAACCCATGATGTTCGCAAAAAATCGAGGCAAATGCCTTGCCCGTATCATCCGCTAAGGTGATGATTCTGATAACTTTTGGTTTCTCAAGTTTTGATGAATTTCGTCCAGATTATTCGACGCTCCCATATATTGCTGAACCCATTGCGGCGAACGACCGTATTCCGTTGATAATGCATCCACGGCTTCCTTAAAGGTTTTGTGTTTTGCGGTTGCGCTGGTCCAGTACTTGAAGGGTCTTCGCGGGTTGTAAAAAAGCATATCGGATACTTTTTTTTCAGTCTGAACCGTCGTTTCAACCGGCGCATTTAATTTGTCGCGGGCCAGATTCTGATGAATTTCATCGAGGTCATTGGTTTTGCCCATATGCTGCTGAATCCATTCGGGGCTGCGATCATACTGTTTGGCCAATGCCGAAAGGGCCTCTTTAAAGGTCTGGTGTTTGGAAACAGCACTGGTCCAGTACTTCTGCGGTCTTCTCGGATTATAGAATTCAAGTCCTTTAGTATGGGTACCACCGGTGGTATGGGTACCACCGGTCGGCTGAACCGGCAAAGCTTTTACATCTTTTTTGTCGGGCAGTTTCGGCTTTGTATCAAGTGGCTTAACATCAGGGGAAGGCTTTGCCACCGCCGCAGCCGGCTGTTTTGACAGTTTTTTCGGTTTGGCGGGTGGGGCCTTTTTTTCGGACCTTATCTGCTGGATGCGGAGAACATCACCCTTTTGATAGCTCAATACCGCACCTTCATATTCACATTTCACTTCCTGGCCTTCTACCCAAGCTTTTTCTTGACAAACGGTCTTCATTCCATCTTTAAAAAAAATGATATCGGCTCTGCCCAGCTGTGGCAGCATGATGATAAGGCCAATTATGATGGTAAATTTGTTCACTAATGATTTCCTTCAACGACACGGCAGATGCAGTCATGCATTTCAAAAACCTGTATATGGACTTAATATAATCCTGAAAAATTTGCAAAGGCAATACATTTGTTGCCGGCTGTTAATGGAGTTGAAAATAAGTGGGTGAGGTTGCCGGGCCAAGCTTCGGCCCCCATGACTTCCGGCAACCGTTTTTAAGATATGTCGAGGATATTGCCGCAACCCAAATGCACAAAACTATTCCGCGCTAATTTGGTCCGATAATTTTATCATCTGTGACAAGGAGTGTTCGCAAAAGGGGCTGGCGACATCAAATTGACGGCTCCACAGATGTCGTGTCGGCTTTCAAGGTCTCCTTTACGGCATTTAGCATTTCATCTCGATCGATGGGTTTTGTCAGCGTGCGCGTAGCGCCCAGCTTTTTAGCACCATCCAGATAGCCCTCGGGCCGGTTTACACCGCCGCCGGACATTGCAATTATTTTCACTTGAGGAAACTCTTTTTTGAGTTCGATGATCATGCCTATGCCGTCTTTGTTCGGCATTATCAGATCGGTGATGATCAAATCAGCGGGATTGTCTCTGTATTGCCTGATTCCCTCCATGCCGTCAGCGGCTTCAACAACTTCATAGCCGACCCTTTCCAGCATCAATCGAAGCATCGAGCGAATCTGGGTTTCGTCATCAATAATCAGTATGCGTTCCATTAAACTCGCTTCCTTTCTGAGTCAATTGGGCAATTACAGCTTTCCTGGCAATTGAAACCAGCTGTTCATATTAGATCATAACTTGAGCTGTCTTTCAATACCAAAAAATGCACATTTGTTTTAATATATTGAAATAATATAATTTTAAAGTCACTTTCAGCATGGCTTCTTAGCCCGGTAACCGCAATTTATCTTTGCTTTATGCGGTGCTTATGGTAAAATCCCCAAAAAACGTTGATAATTTGTTGAAATCCCCTGAATTCCAAATCTTTTGAGTTCGAATGGAGAATGCAAATGCAGGTTTCAAAGCAGAAGCAGGGCAACCGTACTGATGGACCGGTTTCGGTTTGCCCGCGAGGTGAGGTGTTCAAACTACCCGATGAAAAAGACTATCAAAACGAATTCAAACGCCTAACGCGCCACGTTAAAGAGCAGCGGTTGAAGGGCAGGGAGATCGTCGTGGTGATGGGGGTGGGTTTTGTCGGAGCGGTGATGGCCGGTGTCGTTGCCGATTCGGTTGATGCGGATGGCCACTCCAATAAATTTGTCATTGGCATGCAGCGACCGTCTACACGATCGTTTTGGAAAATACCCTATATTAACAGAGGCATTGCACCGGTTGAAGCTGAGGACCCCGAAGTCGCCCCTCTGATCGAGCGCTGCGTCAAGCAGAAAAAAACATTGATCGCCACCTTTACCCACGATGCGTTGGGTCTGGCCGATGTGGTCATTGTGGATGTGCAATGCGACTATTTCAAGGAAACGTTCGGCGACGTACGACAGGGTCATGCCGATATCGCGGCACTTGAAGACAGTCTGAAGACTATCGGCGAAAAAATCAACCCCGAGTGTTTGGTTTTAATTGAAACGACGGTGCCACCGGGCACAACGGAATATGTGGCTTATCCGATTGTTAAGAAGGCATTTGAAAAAAGAGGGGTGACCGACACGGAACCCCTTTTGTCGCATTCCTTTGAACGCGTAATGCCGGGACGTAAGTATGTTGCCTCGGTACGTGATTTCTGGCGCGTATGCAGTGGCATCAACGAAACAGCCCGCAGACGCGTGCGCCAATTTTTATCGGAAATAATCAATGTCGACCAATATCCGCTGACGGTGTTGGACCGACCGATAGAAAGCGAGACCTGTAAAATCGTGGAAAATTCTTTCCGCGCCACGCTGCTGGCTTTCCTGGATGAGTGGAGTGTTTTTGCCGAACGCAACGGGGTGGATCTGATCAAGGTGATCGAAGCCATTAAGATGCGGCCGACCCATTCCAATATTATTTTTCCCGGCCCGGGTATCGGTGGCTATTGCTTGCCCAAAGACGGCGGACTGGGAGTGTGGGCCTATCATACGTTGATGGGATTTGAAGACAATGTGTTTAAAATCACACCGGCAGCCATCGATATCAATGATACGCGTTCATTGCGGGTGCCGCAACTGGTGCGGGACGCATTGCGCAACATGGGTAAAATTGTTGCGGCTTCAAAGGTTGTCTTATTAGGGGCCGCCTATCGTGAAGGAGTGGGCGATACGCGGTATAGCGGCTCGGAGATCATCGTTCGCAAATTAGCTGAGATGGGTGCTGAGATCGCCGTCAATGATCCTTATGTCAAACGCTGGTGGGAACTTGAAAAACAGGATATCTATCCCCGGCCGAATCATTCAATGCGTCGCTTTTTCCGCAACCAGGACCGGTTGGATGAAATCCGGATTGAAACCGACCTGTCGCAGGTGCTGCCCTATGCTGATGCCGTCATTTTTGCGGTTCGCCATCAAGAATATCTCGAACTTGAGCCAGAGGCAGTCGTTGAGATGATCGGCCGGCCCGCCGCGATCATCGACTGTTTTGGTGTACTGGGAGATAAGAAAATTCGACGATATTTTGAACTGGGTTGTGAAGTAAAAGGCCTGGGACGGGGACACATTCAACGAATTAAAGAAGAAATCCGGCAGAAAGGTCAGGCCAGACTTTAGGTCTGTCGCCAGTTGATACATTTGCAGCAAGGATCGATCCAAATTGAGGTTGCGCGATGACGCCCTCCAAAAAATCAAAGGTACAGCAGCTTATCGAAAAAGGAGTTCGGATTGACTGTCCGGATAGCATTCAAATCGGCCAAGAGGTCGAAGTCGATAATATATCCTCAGACGGCGTCGAGCTTTACGCCGGATCTAAAATCTTTGGTAGGTCCACCATTATTTTGCGTGACGTGAAAATTGGCCTGGAAGGGCCGGCCACCGTAAAGGATTGCCAAATTGGTGCTAGCGTTGAGTTGAAAGGCGGATTTTTTGAAAAGGCCGTGTTTCTGGAAAAAGCCAGGGCCGGCCTGGGCGCACATGTGCGTGAATCCAGTATTTTCGAAGAGCAAGCCAGTATTGCTCACACCGTTGGTACCAAACATACGATTCTTTTTCCATTTGTTACCCTGGGCAGTTTGATTAATTTTTGCGATTGCCTGATGGCCGGTGGAACCAGTCGTAAAAATCATAGCGAAGTCGGCAGTTCTTACATCCATTTCAACTTTACCCCCAATCAGGATAAGGCGACGGCCTCTTTGATCGGCGATGTGCCCCGGGGGGTTCTGATCAATCAGCCCCCCATATTCCTCGGCGGGCAAGGTGGGATAGTGGGGCCCTGCCGGTTGACTTACGGGATTACGGTGGCTGCCGGAACGATCGTACGCAAAGATGAACTCAGGCCCGGGCGCCTCCTATTCGGCGGGTCAACCAAAGAAGTCAATGTGTCGTATCGGCCGGGCAAAATCGGAAATGATCGCCGAACGGCTGTCAACAATCTGGTTTACATTGCCAATCTGATCGCTTTATATCAATGGTATGGCCACGTCCGCAGCCAGTTTGTATCAAACGATTTTCCGGAACTGCTGCTGGCCGGTCTCAAAGAAAAGCTCGACCGGGCCATATCAGAACGCATTCATCGACTATACGGTTTTGGCACTCGAAAGAATGAAGACCCGGCCGGGCGTCAGAGCGGACCTTCAACTGCAAAATCTGCTGTTGCAAAACAACGGCAGGAACTCATTGCAAATTGGTCGCAGCTACAGGATTTATTTGAATCCTACCAGCGCGTAAGCGGCGATGAACGCAGCCGGGATGCTTTCCTGGAAACCGTTCATAAAGGCATTCAGAAAAGGGGCCCGAATTATATCGATGTCATCCAGCGGTTATTGCCATCCGAGGGCGAATTGGCAACTGCCTGGCTCCAGGGCATCGTTGATCGTATGATCAAGTCTGCCTTAAATATCATTCCGTCTTTAAAATAAGAAACGCATTACATGCGCGCGGAGAAACTTGGATTGAATTGACCCGTAATGGCGAATCGAGCCGTTGAGGGGTTTCACCTTAACCAAGAAAGGATCATTGAGGTACTCGATGGGTAGACTATTTGGCACCGATGGTATCCGCGGCGTCGCCAATGAATATCCGCTGACTGCTGAAGGGTCTTATCGCGTCGGCCGGGCAGTGGCATCTTATTTTCACAGGCCATCCCGGCAAACGAATATTCTGATTGGAAAAGACACGCGCCAGTCCGGTCCAATGATCGAAACAGCACTGGCAGACGGTATCTGTTCCGTTGGTGCCGACGCGCTTCTGACCGGCGTCATACCCACGCCGGCGGTTGCCTGGCTGGTATCAACCAGCGATGCAGCGGCCGGTATCGTGATTTCAGCCTCACACAATCCGTATACCGACAATGGTATCAAATTATTTGATGCTCAGGGATACAAGCTTCCAGATGCACAAGAAGATGAGATTGAAGGTCTCATATTGGCCGAAGACCAGGAAAATCCCGCCGTCAAAAACCCGCCCATCAAGGGCAAGGTGAAACAGATGGCAGATACATCCGAACGTTACCTTTCATTTTTAAAAAATACCCTGCCGGACACAATGCCCTTTGATGGGATGAAGATCGTTCTGGATTGTTCCAACGGAGCGACATATGCAGTGGCACCCCGGTTGTTTCGCGATCTGGGAGCTGCGGTTGAAAGCATCAGTATTGAACCTGACGGCAAGAATATCAACGCGGGTTGCGGCTCGGAGCACCCTGAATCGTTAATTGACAAGGTTCTAACTCAAAATGCCGACATCGGGCTGGCTTTTGACGGAGATGGTGATCGCTTGGTTGCCATTGATGAGCGGGGTCAAATCATCAGCGGCGATCGGACCTTGGCGATTTGCGCCCGCAATTTAAAACACAAAGGCCTGTTGCGAAATAATCTGGTGATCAGCACTGTTATGAGCAATCTGGGACTGCGACTTGCGCTCAAAGATTTGGGCATTGATCATATGATGACCGCAGTGGGTGATCGTTATGTCCTGGAACAGATGCGAGCCAGCGACGCTGTTATCGGCGGTGAAGATTCCGGCCATATGATATTTCTCGACCAGCATACCACCGGAGATGGTATACTGACGGCCATCCGGCTAATAGAGACCATGCGCGACGAGAAAAAAAAACTGTCGCAGTTACGGCGTGTCATGACGGTATTGCCGCAGGTTTTGCTGAATGTCGAGGTTCAACTTAAACCTGAGATTGAAAGCGTGCCGCAGCTCATGGAAGCCATACGCGCGGTAGAGGCACAGCTGGGAAATATGGGCAGGGTGCTGGTGCGCTATTCAGGGACACAGCCGCTTTGCCGGGTTATGGTTGAAGGCCCCGACGCGAGTGAAACCCAACGATATTGCCAACAAATTGCCGACGTCGTCAAAGCCGCTCTGGGTTAAAATCTACCACAGAGGACACAGAGCTCGCAGAGATCAAAAAAGCTAGCCCATTTAAAATTCTCTGTGATCTCTGAGGGCCCTGTGGTTATAACTATATTAAAATAGACATTTTTAGAAGGAATTTACTCGCGGTTGCCGAGGATTCGCAGCAACATCAGAAACAGGTTGATAAAATCCAGATAGAGTTTTAAGGCTCCCAGAATGGCACCTTTGCGCACGGCGCTGGCACCGACATCGGCCGGCTGTGAGACTGCCATGGCTTTAAGATTCTGGGTGTCATATGCTGTCAAGCCCACGAAAACCAGAACGCCAATGTAGCTGATAATCATGTGCATGGCGGAGCTGCGAACGAATATATTGACCACCGAAGCGATGATGATGCCGATAAGGCCCATCATCAAAAAGCCGCCCATGGAGGTCAGGTCACGCTTTGTGGTCCAGCCATAGATGCTGCAGGCCACAAATGTAGCCGCGCAAACGAAAAAAGTTGAAGCAATGGATGCACGGGTATAAATCAGAAAGATAAATGAGAGGGTTATACCGTTTAAAACAGAGTACAGAATAAACAAACCGGTAGCTGTTGATGCCTGCATGCGCTGAATACGAGCGCTGATCACAAAAACCAAGGCCAGTTCAGCAATTAGGAGGCCAAAAAAAAGGATCTGATTGCGAAAAACAAGCTCCAAAAGCTTGGGGGTGTTAGCAATGTAAAATGCCACCAGGCCGGTCAGCGCCAGGCCAATTGCCATCCAGTTATAGACACTGCGTATAAAATCATTTACTCGAACCTGGACTTGCGTCTGATTTGTTGATATGGGTTGCATTTGATGCCTCCTGTAGATTTCGGTTTACGAGATAATATAATAACACATCAGATGCCATTTTCAAGACGTGCACCCGTCTGATAAAATGAAGCCCGAGCAATTTTATCAAGAACTGATAAATCTGGCCGAGCGTTTGCAGATAACGGTTTCAGAGCAGAACCTAAAAACGTCAGGTTTTAAGGTCAAAAGCGGTTTTTGCAGGGTCAGGGGCCAAAACATGGTTGTGGTGGACAAACACAAGTCCATCTCAAAAAAAATCCAAATTCTGGCCGAGGTACTGGCAAAAATACCGCATGAAGACCTTTATATATTACCAGCAGTTCGCGAATTGCTTGAGAAATACAATGCTCAATGACACGTTGCAGAAGGGCAGCTTGCTTGTTAATTGATCTCTAAAACCCGAATTTGCGGCGCCCCACTTAAAAGTTTACATAATATAACTTATCAGACGCTAGCTAAAATTTCAGATCTCCTTTATCCGCAATAATGGTCAATTGGAATACAGCTGCTGATTTTTTAATCAAATGAACGACCTGTTCGACGAATGTGACGATAAAAACATGATCCGAAAGATTTATACGGTTTCAGAGCTCACGGATCAAATTAAAGCGCTGCTTGAAGAAACCTTTCCTTTTGTATGGATTGTAGGTGAAATATCGAATTTTCGAACCCCCATATCCGGGCATTTTTATTTTACCCTCAAGGATGAGGATTCACAGATCAATGCCGTCATGTTTCGCGGTCAGCAGCGGCAGCTAAAATTTGAGCCTGAAGACGGCATGCGTGTTACCGCCATGGGCCGCCTGAGCGTTTATGAACCCCGTGGGTCATACCAGATCATACTGGAATACATGGAGCCCTCGGGCGTTGGCGCTTTACAGATCGCCTATGAAAAATTAAAAGCCCGGCTGGCGCAGGAAGGTTTATTTGACGATCAGCATAAGCAACCGCTGCCTTTTTTGCCGCAAAAAATCGGGCTGGTTACCTCGCCGACCGGTGCGGTAGTTCATGATATCCTCAACATCGTCGATCGACGCTTTGCAAACGTGGATATACAGATCCTGCCGGTGAAGGTTCAAGGCCATGGTGCTGAAGATGAGATCGTGGCTGCCCTGGACCTGCTCAATCAACAAACCGGCTTTGATGCAGCCATTTTAGCCCGAGGTGGTGGATCCTTAGAGGATATGCAAGCCTTTAACAGCGAAGCGGTCGCCAGAGCCATCTATGCCTGCGATGTTCCGCTCATTTCGGCTGTCGGCCATGAAACCGACTTCACCATAGCCGATTTTGTAGCGGATTTGAGAGCGCCCACGCCTTCGGCAGCAGCTGAACTGCTATTTCCTGTTAAAAATGAATTATTACAGATAGTTAAAAATTATTTGGCTGATTTAGACTATCGCATGAACCATACAATTGAGCGCTTGCGGGACACGCTGATCGACGTGACCGAACGCCTGGTAGACCCGCGTAAAAAGTGTCAGGATTGGCGCTTGCGATTGGATGATCTAACATCGCGATTGAGCCGCCATTTGCGCATGTTTTTGGACCGCAAAAACGAGCGGCTAAAATGGTGGCAAGAAAGATTACTGCCGAGTAGTCCAAAAATGCGTATTGAAAAATCTCAAGCGATAATTGACCAAAATAAATATAAGTTGTTTGAATCATACTATAAAAACATACATATTAAATCGGCCCACCTACAGAAAATAAGCGCCAAGCTGGATGCACTAAACCCCATTGCCATCTTGGAACGCGGCTACAGTATCACCCGTACGATACCGGATGCCAAAATCGTCTTGGATCCGGAAACGGTTGCACTCGACCAGGATCTTGAGGTGATTGTATCCAGAGGCGCGCTTATTTGCAGGGTAAAGGAAAAATCAAAAAATGGCCCAAAAAACATTTGAACAATCCATAAAGCAGCTTGAGCGCATCGTTCAGGAACTAGAAAACGGTGAGCTGCCCCTGGAAAAAGCGATCAAAAAATTTGAAGAAGGCATAAAACTAACCCAGTTTTGCTCGGCCAAGCTGGACGAAACAGAAAAGAAAGTTTCTGTTCTGCTTAAAAATGCTGACGGTCAGGTGGTTGCCAAACCATTTCGACCCGAAGACGAATCAATCGATGAATAACGTTTTTGAACATGTTTGACCTGAAGGCATACCTTGCGCATAAGGCTCAGCTCATCAATCGGGCGCTGGAAGCTATCTTAAAAACGGCCGATGAACCTGATCGTCTCCTGCACGCTATGTCCTATGCGGTGATGGCCGGTGGCAAGCGGATTCGACCCATTTTGTGTCTGGCAGCAGCTGAGACAATAGACGGTGATCCACAGAACGTCATGCCGGCCGCCTGCGCCCTTGAAATGATTCATACCTATTCGCTGATTCACGATGATCTTCCGGCGATGGACGATGACGACATGCGCAGAGGCCAACCCACCTGCCATAAAGCTTTTGATGAAGCCACCGCCATTTTGGCAGGAGACGCACTGCTGACACTGGCATTTCAAATACTTTCATCGGTAACCATCAAAAAGCCAGAGCAGGCCGCTCAATGGCTGCGCATCATTCAACACATTTCACATGCTGCCGGTTATTGCGGTATGATTCAAGGTCAGATGCTGGATATGGCTTCGGAGAAAATACGGTTGACCTTGGCGGAGCTGAAAACCATGCATCGGTTGAAAACCGGCGCGCTGATTGAGGTCTCTGTCCGTTGCGGAGCAGATCTGGCGGGTGTCAATTCAACCCAGATGCAACTGTTTGAACGCTACGCTCAAAATATTGGACTTGCCTTTCAGGTAACAGATGATATTTTAAATGTCGAGGGCGACCCTGAGTTAATGGGCAAATCTGTTGGCACCGATGAGCAGCGTCACAAATCGACCTACCCTGCCCTTCTGGGTCTGAGGGAATCCAAGGCGTTTGCCGATCAGCTGGTCGAAAATGCGCTGGCCGCGCTTGATGCCTTTGATCAAAAAGCCGAGCCGTTGCGCGCCATTGCGCGCTACATCCGCTACAGAAACCACTAATCGCACAAAATTGGAGAAAAATTCATTGAGCCTCTTAGAACAGATCAATTCACCGACGGATCTAAAGAAATTGTCCCGCGACGAGCTGCCGGTGTTGGCAGAAGAAATTCGACGTGTTATCGTTGAAGTCGTCTCGCAAACCGGTGGTCATCTGGCACCCAGCCTGGGAGCCGTCGAACTGGCAATTGCAATCCATTATGTTTTTGATACCCCGCGGGAAAAAGTCATCTGGGATGTCGGTCATCAGGCCTATGCGCATAAGTTGCTCACGGGCCGACGGCATCAATTCAATACCTTGCGACAGTTTAACGGTATATCCGGGTTCACCCGCCGAAGCGAAAGCCCTTACGATGCCTTCAGCGCCGGCCACAGCAGCACATCGATATCTGCAAGTCTGGGCATCGCCTGCGCCAAGGATTTAAAGAATGAAGATGCCAAAGTGATTGCCGTTATCGGAGACGGATCAATGACTGCCGGTATCGCTTATGAAGGCCTCAATCAGGCCGGTGATACCCTTAAGGATAAAAATCTGCTCGTCATCCTCAATGACAATGAGATGTCGATTTCTCCCAACGTAGGCGCCCTTTCGTCTTTTTTGAGTCGTAAGTTTTCCGGTAAGAAAGTGCGCGAGCTTCGCAAGGAGCTGGGAGAATTTTTAAAATCATTGCCCAAAATCGGTGACGACATTTACAAGGTCGCCAAAAAAACCGAAGACAGCCTGAAAGCATTTGTGACGCCCGGCATGTTGTTTGAAGCATTTAATTTTGAATATTTCGGTCCGATTAACGGTCATAAGCTAAATCACCTAATTGACATACTGGAAAACGTAAAAATCCTTAAAGAACCGGTGCTCTTGCATGTTTCCACCCAAAAGGGCAAAGGGTATCCGCCAGCTGAAAAAAATCCGGTATACTTTCACGGCTGCACCCGTTTTGAAGTCGAAACGGGCGACTGTCTGGATGCAGCCAGCCCGCACCCTTCCTATACCAAGATATTCGGCGATACCATGATTCAACTGGCCGAGGCGGATGAAAAAATCCATGCGGTTACCGCAGCAATGCCCGAGGGTACCGGTTTAGCAGAATTTTCAAAACGATTTCCGGAACGATTTTTTGACGTCGGAATTGCCGAGCAACATGGCGTTACATTTTCGGCAGGGCTGGCTACGGAAGGATTAAAGCCGGTGGTGGCCATTTACTCTACTTTTTTGCAGCGCGCCTACGACCAAATCGTGCACGATGTCTGTCTCGAATCGTTGCCTGTTGTTTTCGCCCTCGATCGAGGGGGCATCGTGGGTGAAGACGGTCCCACCCATCATGGTCTATTTGATTTATGCTATTTGCGGAGTTTACCCAACATGGTCGTTATGGCGCCTAAGGACGAAAACGAATTGCGCCGCATGCTGCTGACCGCCCTTGAACACGATGGCCCGGCTGCTCTGCGCTATCCCCGGGGTTCCGGTACCGGTGCGATTCTGGAGAATCTCATTCAACCCCTGGAAATCGGAAAAGGGGAAACGCTCAAAGAAGGTGAAGATGTACTGATTCTCGCCATCGGCCGAAGCGTTTGTGAGGCTTTGGAAGCCGCTTCCGAGCTGACCCGCAACGGTATATCCGCAACGATCGTCAACTGCCGGTTTGTAAAACCAATCGACATTGATTTAATATCCGATTGGGCGCGCAAGATCCCCCGCATCATCACCGTCGAGGAAAATATCCGTCAGGGCGGATTTGGCAGTGCGGTCTTAGAGGCGCTCTATGATGCCGGTATGACCGGTTTCCAGCTTGAGCGCATCGGTATTCGGGATCAATTCGTCGAACATGGTCCTCAGGCGGTTTTGCGATCAAAGTACGGAGTGGATGCCGAGGCTATCGTCCACAGCGCCAAACAGCTGATGAGCGCATCTGCCGGTTCGGATGTTCAGTGGCCGGATCGTCAGGTTGTTTAGTCAACTTCATGCAATATTCAGGTGATAACCTGTCGTTGCAATTTCCATCAGGCTCTCGTGTCTGTCAGAAAACACCGATTGGATTTGATGCTTGTTGAAAACGGATGGTTCGCCAGCCGCCAGCGCGCCAGGGCTGCGATTATGGCCGGAAAGGTATTTGTCAACGGTCAACGGGTGGATAAGCCCGGATTCTCAGTTTCGGCCCCAGATACCATTGAATGCAAAGGCGACGAATTAGCGTATGTCAGCAGAGGCGGGCTTAAGCTTGAAGCCGCTTTGCAACACTACTGTGTTGATGTCAGTGCAGCAGTATGTATGGATGTGGGGGCATCCACCGGGGGATTTACCGATTGCCTGCTGCAGAACGGAGCCAAACGGGTTTATGCCATAGATGTCGGCTACGGGCAACTGGCATGGAAATTACGACAGAACCCGCGCGTCATTGTCATGGAGCGGACCAATGCCCGCTACCTGAAAGCGGATGCCCTTCCGGAATGCGTTGATCTGATTACCATCGATGTCGCTTTCATTTCACTGAAAATTGTCGTCCCGGCCATCATCCAGTTGATGAAACCCAATGCCTCGATCCTGGCTCTGATCAAACCGCAATTCGAAGTCGGCAGGGGCCAGGTCGGCAAAGGCGGCGTGGTCCGTGATCCCCAACTGCATGAGCAGGTTATTCAAACTTTAGCAGATTATTTCCGTCTTCAGCAGCTCAAACCCGATTCCGTATATCCTTCCCCTGTGCCGGGGCCCAAGGGCAATCGTGAGTTTTTTATGCTCTTGCGGCCGAGTGAACATCTATCTGAATCAAATTTTTCTGATATACCCGACAAGGGGTGAAGGTCGCCGGGCAAAGGTTTTGTCGATGGCAATAGGATTTTAGATAGCGGTGCAGACGATTTTGGGGTTGATTTTTTCGAAGATAAAAGATACTGAATCACGTTTAAAAATTTATTCGTCACAAACCAACATAAAGGGGTACCGTAATGAGTGAAAAGGTGGAGCGTATCAGAAACATTGCACTGATAGGTCATGGGGGTGCCGGCAAAACAGCGCTTGCAGAAGCATTGTTGTATGATTCCGGCGTGATTAAACGGTTGGGCAGTGTCGATAAAGGTAATTCGACGATGGACTTTGAGCCCGAAGAACTAAAACGCCGGTCGAGTATCAGCAGTGGTTTTCACCAATTCAACTGGAAAAATCATGTTATCAATCTGATCGATACCCCGGGTGATCAAAATTTTTTCTCAGATACCAAAAGCTGCATGCAGGCCGCTGATGGCTGTGTGGTCGTTGTCGACGCCGTTGATGGGGTCAAAGTCCAAACCGAACTGGCGTGGGAGTTTGCCAAAGAATTTAATCTGCCCTGTGTTATTTTTATTAACCGCCTGGATCGTGAGCGGGCTGATTTCAACCGAACCTTTGAAGACGCCAAAGTCAGCTTTGAACCCAAACCCATCATTTTGCAATTGCCTGTTGGTTCGGAATCTGAGTTTAAAGGCGTTGTCGACCTGATTCGTAATCAAGCATTTGTTTATGGTGCCGACGGCAAGGGAAAAAAGGCAGACATCCCTGCAGACATGCAGGATCTGGTGGAAACTGAAAGAGAGGCTTTGGTTGAAAATATTGCTGAGGCTGACGATAGTTTAATCGAAAAATATCTTGAAGGCGAAGCGTTATCGGATGAGGAGTTGAACGTCGCCTTGCGAAATGGAACGCTGTCGCATACCTTTGTGCCGGTGCTTTGTGGATCAGCGTCCCAAAATGTCGGCATCGATTTGTTAATGGATTTTATCGTTACCAGCATGCCCTCTCCAATCGATCGCGGCCCGGCAAAAGGAGTTGATCCGGACAGCGGCAAAGAAACCGAAAGAGCACCGGATGAGAATGCACCCTTTTCAGGATATGTGATCAAGACGCTGGCGGATCCCTATGCGGGTCGGCTGACGATATTCCGCATTGTTTCCGGCAAACTGGGAAGTGATGGTACCTTCTACAACCCGAATAAAGATGGCAAGGAACGGTTCACACAACTGCTTTCCATTACCGGCAAGGAACAAAAGGCAGTCACCGAAGCCGGCCCGGGCGCTATTGTCGCAGTAGCGAAGTTAAAAGAGACTGCTACCGGTGATACGCTATGCGATAGCAGTGACAAAATCCAGTATGCCTGCGCAGAACCGCTTCCCAGCTTGATTTCGTTTGCCATGACTGCGAAGTCCAAAGGGGATGAGGATAAGATTTTTATTTCCTTATCCAAGCTTCTGGAAGAAGATCCTTCTCTCAAGCTGGAACGTGTGGCCGAAACAAAAGAAATCCTGCTTTCAGGACTGGGACAGATTCACATTGAAACGGTGCTGGATAAACTCAAACGAAAATTCAATGTTGAAGCACAGCTGAATACACCCAAAGTTCCCTATCGGGAGACCATAAAAGGCAAGGCCCGGGTGCAGGGCAAGCATAAAAAACAAACCGGCGGTCATGGTCAGTATGGTGATTGCTGGATTCAAATTGAGCCCCTGCCCCGCGGCAAAGGTTTTGAATTTGTAGATGCAATTGTCGGCGGCGTGATTCCCAAGACGTATATACCGGCCGTGGAAAAAGGCATCGTTGAGTCCGCTCAAAAAGGCGTTCTGGCCGGTTTTCCGACGGTGGATTTCAAAGTTACCCTGGATGATGGTTCCTATCACCAGGTGGATTCTTCCGAAATGGCTTTTAAGATTGCCGGCTCTCTGGCATTTAAGAAGGCCGTCGAGAGTGCCACGCCGACCCTGCTCGAGCCTGTCATGAAAGTTCAGGTGACCACACCGGAAGAGTTCATGGGCGACATCATGGGCGATCTCAATGGTCGCCGGGGCAAAGTCCTGGGTATGGACAATGCCGGAAAAAATCAGGTGATTAATGCCCAGGTGCCCATGGCGGAATTCTTAAGTTATGCTTCGGATCTGCGCTCGATGACCGGCGGACGGGGAATATTTACGATGGAATCTTCACATTATGACGAGGTCCCCGCTCAGATCGCCGAAAAAATTATCGAAGAAACCAAGCGGAATCAAGAATAAAATTGGCAGCTGGCTTCTTGCTGCTGACGGTTTCGGCCATTTGCCGGAAGCGAGCGGCCAGTAGCCAGCAACCAGATTAATCCCGCGGTATTTCAAACACCGGCTGGCACGGTTTTGCCGGTGCGTACCCTTCCCAGTATGCATCCCATTTTTTCTTGAAGACGATACGGTTTTTGGGCTTGATGCGCCTGCCCGATGCGCAGGTGGTCAGATGGAAGCGGCGTGACCGTTTGTTTCCGATATAGGTTGAACTATGCTCCCGCCAGTTGGACCATATGCCCCTTTTAGCTGACATCGCTGCCCGCTGCGCGGTTAGCAAAGTGGCCTGATACTTCACATTCGGCCGCACATACAGCAGATAAGCATAACCCTGGGAAAGCATTTCAGCGTTAACGAAGGTGCCGCCTTTTAGAAAAACGTAAGCCAGGCGTCTTTGAAAGCGATCGTTCGGTTCAACGTCGAATTCCAGGCGCACTTTTTTGTGATCGACCAGCCGGGCATTGTAACGTTTGGCCTCATCGGCATAAGGTTCGCCCACATGATCTTCCCGCGGAAGTTCAGGCGAGTTTATGCCGATGTAGCGCACTTTTGCCCCCTCTGTCAGCAAAATCGTGTCGCCGTCGACAACCCATTTCACCTGATAATCGGTATCGGCTGAACACGCGGTTCCGAGCAAAAAGATCAAGGAACAGACGACCGATAGCGTTGTGCGAAGCTTCATGCGCATAAGATCTAGTCCGTTTTCCGTTGTCGGTTGCCCGTTGCAGTTTGTACCGCTAAATTAAGATGACAGTGCTTGGCTGCACTTTTATCCAGCATGTGCGGCAAGCCGCCGACATCATCGGGTTTAAAACCCAATGTCTTTTGCCAGACTTCATCATCTTCCATACACAGATAAACGGCGACATCCGGCGCATGATCCCGGATGCAGGCAATGATTTTGCGATACAGATGAATTCGCAGCGGCTTAAAATATCGCATTTTTCCATCGGAACCTCTGATAAATTCGGCATACACAATTTTTGAATCCGGAAAGCGTTTCTGAATTAACGGCTTAACCGTTGGCGGGAATCGCAGACTTCCCAGGCTGATCCAGACTATATTTTGGGCCGATAGGCGCGAAAACAGGCTTTCGATGACCTGGGCGTACTCCTGTTCACAGCCATCGTAGATGATCAGCGGGTCAAAGTGAAAGGCCAGCGGGTACCCCCATTTTTCACATCTGGCAGCCGCGTCTATCCTGGCGGAGAGGCTGGCTGTGCCGCGTTCTTCGGTTCGGATTATCCTCGGTGTGTTTAGCGACCAGGCCGCGATGGTTTTACGATTGTGATTGAGATCCTGCAGTTGTTCGATGGCAGTCGTTTTGGTTTTGAACTCGAGGACAGCGTGTTTCTGAGCGGCAAAACGTTCGACCAGCACCTTTGCAACATCGGACCACAACGTCCAGATCAAACTATCGGTAAACTCACCGGTTCCGATTCGTAATATGTTTTTCTGCGCCAATACCGTATCGAGTTCGGCAATCAGATCTTCATGATTCACAAAATACTCCAAGACGGGCGGATGAAAATAGGTCTGCAGGATACAATAGGCGCAATCCATATAGCAAAACGTGCCGATATGCAGGATTCGGTAATCACAGCAGATGTAGTGGCGTGTGCCCGGGCAGCGTTTAAAAAAGGCGCCCTGATGGCGGGATAAATATAAAATTTCTTTTCCGCTTTGGACAGGGTCCGCTGAAGACGCGACCGTTTCGTGAACCTGTCGCGCACTCAGAACGATAGTTGCGGGCACATCCAGACGTGCCCGAATGGACTGCGCCAACGGGTGGTCGGCGACCTGCCGATCAATAAAAAGTTTTGATATTCGCATGCTGTTTAACGCTTCAATATCTTACCCAGCGCAGGCTGTTCAAGTATTTTAACAATCTTTGCATTCAGATCACTAAGGTCCTGCAAATTTTTAAAGTGCAGTGTCATCGTATAGGTGGTGCCTTCAAAATCTCTTGGTGGAACCAATTGGATATGCTTGCCGAGTTTGAGCTGCCGGACCTGTTTTCCGAAGTTCGCTTCGGCTTCGGTGATGGCTGGATATCTTCTTTGGCGCAACAAAGATCTGATTTGTTGGCGTTGAATCGCGCGATCAAGATCCGCGTTCTGCAAAATATCCTGAAGCGATGGTTCGCCGATCAGTTGCTGGATGGAAGTATCTTCACGTTTGGCAATTTCGGTTACTAGCCCGAGCAACTCCCTTTGCTTGTTCAACCCCAGTTTAAGCCGGTTGAAAAGCGCAACAAGCATTCCAGAATCCGTCGCATCCATTTTTCCCAGTTCCAGAGCCATCGACAAATTGATGGTATCGGATAGAATGCCTTCCTGAATGGGAATCGCCAGCTGACAGAGTTGCTGAATTTTGGTTGCCACAGAAGGATTGACCGGCAACCCCAGCGCCAGTGCCGCCTTTTCCAACTGTTGACGATCCGGGCTCTTTTCCATCAGCAGATTCAATGCCCTGGAAGTTTCGATCAAATTCAGCGGCCGCTGCAGGATGTTATCGGCAACGGCCAGCTGGGCTATTTGAAAACGATCGTGGACGGCTGCAAGGATTCCGGCATCCATCGATTTCCACCCGAGCCTGCGGCAAGCGGCAATTCGGCGAAAACCGCAAACAACACTGTATACGGATGGTTTTTCGATCAACACCGGTGGATGCAGCAATCCAAAAGACGGAATTGTTACCAGCAGATCTTCCAGCTGGTTCCGGGTGGTTATGCGATAAGTTGTATCCTGGGTGTCAATATCAGTCAGTGAAACCGTATCCATACGGGCTGAGGGAAGCGCTGAAACGGATTTGTTTTCTGATCGATCTCCGGATGGCTTAGAGTCCATGACGGCTGCCGGTCAGCTGGGTTAAAGCATCCAAATATTTTTGACGCGTTTTGGTAACAACTGCTTCGGGCAGTGGGGGGCCGGGCGCTTTTTTGTCCCAGTCCAATGAATTTAAATAATCCCGAACAAACTGTTTGTCATAGCTTTTTTGAGCTCCTCCAGGCCGATAGCTTTCCTTCGGCCAAAACCGCGATGAATCCGGTGTTAAAATTTCATCAATCAGAATGATATCATCATCAATTTGACCAAATTCAAATTTCGTGTCGGCAATGATGATGCCGCGTTCAGCGGCTAGGTCGGCGCCCTTTTTGTAAATAGCCAAACTGAGGTCTCTGATCTTCTCGGCCTGCGGTTGGCCGATTCGTCGCACCGCCTCGTCAAAGCCGATATTGATATCATGTTCGCCAAGCTCTGCTTTGGTGGATGGTGTGAAAATGGGCTCGGGCAATTTCTCGGATTCCTTCAATCCTTCCGGTAACGATATCCCGCAAACCGCTCCTGTCTCACGGTAATCTTTCCATCCGGACCCTGAAATATAGCCGCGAACAATGCATTCAATCGGCAACGGTTGGGCTTTTTTAACCAGCATGCTGCGACCCCGCAAAATATCTGCGTACGGACGGCAGACGGCTGGGTACTGCTCGACATCCGTTGCAATGACATGATTTTCAACGAGCGGTTGCATGATACCAAACCAGAACAACGAAATCTGGGTTAAAATAATGCCTTTATCGGGGACCGGCTCCGGCATGACGACATCAAATGCAGATATACGGTCGGTGGCCACCATCAACAGCGCCGCGTCCAGTTCATAAACATCTCGAACCTTGCCGCGTTTTAACAGGTTTAATTCAGGAAATTCGGTTTCACTGACAGGTTTAATCATGGTGATCACTCCTCTGTGTCGAAAAGTTTTGTCGGCGCGCTCGCAACAAATACTCAGCTATATCCGGGGTTCTCAATACGGAATTGCAGCCTAAGAGATCGTAAAAAAGATGCTCACATACCGCAACGGTTTTTTAACAACCACTATATATGGGGTATTCTGGAATGAAGGTCAAGGGGCCGGCGGTGTTTTGGGAAACTTTTTTCCGTTATGTGCTTTTGACCTGAAAGGCATCAATGAACTGTTTAAGGACAGTGCGGGCCTTTTCATTGGTCTTAAGAAATTCAATCCCGACCACATGTTTGCCATCTTGATTGGTGCGACTGTGTACTGGACGCCCGGTGATCTCGACCAAGTCTTCCTCCAGTCCGAGCGTCAGGGTAATGGTGTGTTCTTCATCAATCGGGAAATGGGTTTCCAATAAAATCCCGGATTCAGATACATTCAGCGTTCGTCCCATACCCTGCTTGATAATCTGGTTGTTTTCATCCAGACAAAAATAGGAAAGATTCAGCGAGTCGATTCGAGTATGCTTTCTTTTTTCTTCTTTGGCCATAATTGTCTCTTATTGGATTTTGTTTTCGGTTTAGGTTGATTGACTTTACGGCTTCTGGTTTTTAAAGTCACAGGTGATCCGAGTACTTACAGAAACTGTGGTTGCCAGATGTTCAATAATGTTTTTTAGGGTAGACGATAACTGCTGATGCTCTGATTCCAGCTTTTTTGTGTCAACGGCAGCCAATTTGAGATTGTCTGATGAAAATACCGCCGCAGAGTAAGGCTCATGCCCCATGTCCAAAAAGGGAATCCGCCCGAAAAAATCTCCCTTTTTAAGCTGGGCAAGCGGTACGTAGCCGTTTTCGGTTTTGCGGGCGATAACCACCTGGCCATCTTTTATCGTAAAAAGGCGATCTTCATCCTGGCCCTGTTTGATCAATTGTTTTTTGCCCTTGATATAGCTTTCCGGATCTTTTTGATTCTCCTTGATCTGAACGGCCATTTCGACCACCTGCTTCAAGCGGGAATCAATGCTGCTTAAAATGTTTTTAAAATCTGCAGACACATTGGCCAGCTCATTGGCCAGCAACTGCGAATCCAACATACCCAATTGTACGTTGCCCACAGCGGTGATGGTTGCCGTGCGCACTCGTCCTGCAGAGATCAAAGCTGCGATACTGCCCAGAAAAGCGCCATCCCCTATTCTCAATATTTCAATTGAACCGTTTGCGATCTTTTTGCTGATCTCTGCAATACCTTCCAGAATGACCCATATCCAGTCTCCATGGTTGCCTTCCTGCACGATTTCATCTCCGTCGTAAAATCCTTCTTCGTCAACCACGTAGGAATAATCGACGAGGGGGCCTTTGATCAGCGGAACCTTGCCGGATACAGTCGCTTTCTCAGCCTGGGAACTGGCGGCTGTTGTCGGGCCGAGTTTCTCGATCTTGCCTTCGTCCAGCAAGCGCAGGCCGTCGAGAATAATTTCCATTCGGCTTTTGGTAATTGTCTTTTGACAGCTGGGTTCTTCCTGTGTGAACTCAAAATTACCATCCGTCCATCCGAACAGGGAAAATATGGCATCTATACCGGATAAAGCCCCGTTGGTTGCGTTTATCGGATTTCCCTTATCCAGGTATACCAATCCCGCCTCCGCTTTGTAGCTGCTTTTTATGCGCAGCACACCGGAACTCCCGTTGCTGCCGAGTAAATTCAACAATTCGCCTAAATTTAAAAAATCCAGGCTTCCTGATAGCGACACAGAGTTATTCATATTCGAGAGCGTTCAATTATCAAACAGGACAGAGGGCGCGGATGTCCTCCATTAGCTGAATTGTACCACAAAAACGCCCGGTATTAAAAATTAAATAATATATCCGGGTGCCAAAATGTGAAAACACGAAATATTTTCGTGTTTTATCAGCTAATTAAATAATGCAATACCTATTTAATCATAAATACAATGGTGAATGAAGGGCTAACTGAGCTCGTTTTGGACTGATTGCATGACCAATTTCATACACGCATGCAGTGTTTTGCCGACGCCCTCTCCTTTCAAGGCGCTGCCCGGAAAAGAGGGAACCTTCAGTTGACGATTTAAATCGTGCTGCATTTTTTCTAATGGCATGATGGAAATATTTTCACCGGTCAGATCTCTTTTGTTAAACTGCATCACCAGCGGCACTTTAAATATGTTGAGGCCGTAATCTTTCAAATTTTGTTGCAGATCTTTCAACGACAACATGTTTTTTTCACGCCGGACTTCAAGGGAATCGGCGACAAAGATAATTCCATCAGCACCCCTGAGCACCAGTTTGCGCGTGGAGCTGTACCGGACCTGTCCAGGAACGGTGTACAATTGAACACGCAGGTCACACCCTCTCACTTTGCCCAGGTTTAACGGTAGAAAATCAAAGAAAAGTGTACGGTCTCCATCCGTGTTAATGGAGACCATTTCTCCCATAACTTGCTTTTTAAAACTCTTATGGATATATTCCAGATTCGTGGTCTTGCCACATCGTCCCGGTCCATAATAAACGACTTTGCATTCGATTTGTCTTTTTTTTAGATTAACAACTGCCATAAGGTCTTTCTTTAACTGTCGAGGTCTCCAATACGACTATCGGATCAAAATCACATTTCCTTTAGAAATAGAATATTTAGCCACTGCCCGTCTCCGAAAAGAATTCGGGTGGTACCGACATTTTAGGCTTCACCTATCAGCAGCTGTTTTGTCAATCCAAAAAAACAAAAATTGCTGAAAGTAGTAATAATTTATCTTATTTATGTGCTTTCTGTCAACATTTGTAAACCGATAAACCTGTTGACAATCCACGGATGATTAGGGCAACATCGTACGATTTTGAACCAATAGAGCAGCATGGCACGGCCCATTTTTCAGCACAATCCTATGCGCATTCACATGGAAGGAGGATCCAATGGACAAAAAAGTTACGGTTATCGGAGCCGGCAATGTCGGTGCAACTGCCGCCCAGCGACTCGCGGAAAAAGAGCTTTGCGATGTGGCCCTCATCGATATTGTCGAAGGTGTTCCTCAGGGCAAATCCCTTGATCTGACCGAAGCCGCTCCAATCGAAAAACATGATGCCCATCTTACCGGCGCCAATGACTATGACGTTTCAGCTGATTCCGATATCGTTATCATTACAGCCGGTATACCGCGCAAGCCGGGAATGAGCCGTGATGACCTGATTGGCACGAATGCCGGCATCGTCAAAGCGGTAACCGAGCAGGTAACGGCCGCTTCACCCGATTCGATTCTGATTATCGTCAGCAATCCTCTGGATGCCATGTGCCACGTTGCCCATCAGGTAAGCGGTTTTCCCAAGGAACGTGTCATCGGCATGGCCGGGGTTTTGGATTCAGCCCGCTTCCGTGCCTTCATCGCCATGGAGCTGAATGTGTCGGTCGAAAATACCCACGCTTTCGTCCTTGGCGGACACGGCGATACGATGGTTCCGTTGCCGCGATATTCAACTGTTGCCGGCATCCCCATTACCGAGCTGATGTCGCCCGATCGCATTGATGCTTTAGTTGACCGAACGCGCAACGGAGGTGCTGAAATCGTCAGCCTACTAAAAACCGGCAGTGCCTATTACGCCCCGGCGTCCGCTGCGGTTGAAATGGCCGAATCGATCTTAAAAGATAAAAAGAAAATTTTACCCTGCGCCGTTTATCTCGAGGGCGAATACGGAATAAACGATCTGTTCATTGGCGTTCCGGTTAAACTGGGGTCAAAAGGCGCTGAAGAGGTCATTGAGATCACCCTGACCGAAGCGGAAAAAGCAGCGCTGCAGCACTCGGCCGATGCGGTTCAGGAGCTCAAAGATATTCTGAGTAAACTTGACTATTAGCCGGTTCAGGTTTCAAAGACTCAAGAGTTCAGAGGTTTTACCCAATAGGGCCTCTGGCCGCTGGTCTCTGGCTTTTGGCAGGAAATTGAGAAGCAGTTGCAAAAAAAACCGGCAGCCAGGCGCCGGTTGCCAGCCGCAAGAAGCGAGAAGCCGATATGCGAAGCGCTGAATAATCAGATTCGGAGCTTTGATCTACTGGGATTCGGGATTAAAATAAGTTTGGATCGCCTTGGCGGTTGCAAACGGAATTCCGGGAAGCGCATTGAGTTGCTCGATGCTGGCTTCCCGGATGCTTTTTATGCTTTTAAAGTGCTTCAGCAAAATTGCCTTTCTGGTTTTACCGACGCCTGGGATCCTATCCAGCTCTGATTGCAAAGCAACTTTGCTTCTGCGTTTGCGGTGAAAGGAAATTGCGAAACGATGCGCTTCGTCTCGGATGCGTTGCAAGAAAAAAAGTAAATCCGCATCCTTGCCGAAAGCGACGGGATTGGTACGGTGGGGTTTAAATATTTTATCCTGGGTCTGCCCTTTTTTTTTGTCCTTTTTCGCGATGGCAATCAAATCAAAATGATCTTCCAAGGCCAGCTCACGAACGACCGCCAGGGCTATGCCGAGCTGACCCCGGCCGCCATCAACCATGAGCAGATCCGGACAGGACTCGGATTCGGGCTGCGTCTTTAATTTTTCCAATCGCCGGCTCAAGACGTCTTTCATGTAGGCATAATCGTCCTGTATATTAACAGCTTTGATCTTAAACTTGCGGTAGGCCGATTTTTTGGGCTTGCTTTTTTCAAAAACCACCATACTGGCGACCGCCTGTGCAGCGCCGATATTGGAGTTGTCGAAGCATTCGATGCGTTCGGGCAGGCGCGACAGTTTAAGCTTTTTTTGAAGGCGCAGCAGCAAGTCCATTTCAGCACTGCGGGCGGCTAGTAGCCCCTTGAGCTCGTTTTTAGCATTGCGCTGGGCCAGGGTCAGCAATTTGGCTTTTTCGCCTCTTTTGGGGGTCAGGATTTTTACGCTTTGGCCCTTTACCGCTTTGAACCAGTCTTCCATCAGCCGTGCGTCCGGCATTTCAACCGATACCAGAACCTCTTTGGGCAACGTGACCGGTTTCTCGTAATATTGGCGGATAATCGTGCCCAGGGCTTCTTCGTCGGTTGAGATGGTTTCTTCAAAGCTGAAATGCCGCGTCCCTTTCAGAAAGCCCCCAACAACGTTGAACACCATAACCAGGGCACAACCGTTGGAGCGAACAATAGCAAACACATCGCGGTCCTGAAAATCGGTGGTCACGGCGATCTGTTTTTCAATCGTTTTTTGAAGTGAAAACATCTTATCCCTGAGGCGGGCGGCTTTTTCAAATTCTTGGGCCCGGGCGGCCATGTTCATTTGCTGTTTTATTTTGGCGATCAAATCCCGGGTGCGGCCATTTAGAAACATGATGGCTTCATTGACCTGTTCCCGATAGACCTGGGGATCGACATCCCGGCAACAGGGGGCCAGGCATCCTTCCATTTGGCAGTGAAGACAGGGCCGCGTACGGGATTTAAAATCTTTGGCACGACATTTTCGCAATTTAAACGTCTTATTGATGGTTTTAAGGGTTTCACGGACGGCATGGGCAGAAGCAAACGGCCCGAAGTAATTCGCATTGTCTTGCCCGATTTTACGGACGATGGTAAAACTGGGAAAATCTTCCTGCGGGTCCAGTCGCAAGGAGGGATATCGTTTGTCGTCCTTTAAGACCACGTTGTAGCGCGGTCGGTGGCGCTTGATCAGATTGGACTCCAGAATCAAGGCCTCTTTCTCGTTGCCGGTGATGATGGTATCAAAATCAACTATCTTTTTTACCAGCACGCCGGTCTTCATGTCGGTATGGCCGTTGTTCTTAAAATAGGCCGCCAGGCGTTTTCTGAGATCTCGTGCTTTGCCGATATAGATGATCTTACCTTCACCATCTTTCAGCAAATACACGCCGGGCTCATGAGTAACGCGAGCGAGTTTATCGGTCAGGTCTGGTGCTGTTTGCCTTGTATTTTGATCTGACTTCTTCATGCCTCGAGAACAATCAGCTTCTTGAGCTTTTGAATTTGATCGCGCAATGCAGCGGCTTGCTCAAATTCCAGAGCCTGGGCCGCCGCACGCATCTCGCTTTCCAGCGAGTTAATGAGCGCATCCAGGTCGTCCAAGGATTGGTATTCGCTGAGATCTTCCGCCACTTGATATTTGGGAGCCGGCTCGGCTTCTTTAGCGAAGTCGAAAATTCGGGTGACTTGCTTACGAATGGTTTGTGGCGTTATCTGGTGTCGCTCATTGTAAGCCTCCTGGATTTTTCGGCGCCGTCGGGTTTCGTCCATGGCTCGGCGCATGGAGGGCGTTACGGTATCGGCATACAACAGAACCGTTCCGCCGACATTTCGCGCAGCCCGGCCAAAGGTTTGAATCAGTGACCGTGTTGATCTCAAAAACCCTTCTTTGTCGGCATCCAGGATCGCCACCAGCGATACTTCGGGTATGTCCAGTCCTTCCCGCAGCAGATTAATTCCCACCAGCACATCAAATTCTCCGCTTCGCAGTTCTTGTATAATGTCCATGCGCTCAAGCGTGTTGATATCCGAATGCAGATACCGAACACGAACATCTAAATCCGAGTAATATTCGGTCAAATCTTCAGCCATTCGTTTGGTCAACGTGGTGACCAGTACCCGTTCATCACGCTTTTGGCGGACCAAAATTTCTTCATACAGATCATCCACTTGATTTTGAGCGCTGCGGACGGTCACTTCCGGATCGACCAAACCGGTCGGGCGGACAATCAGCTCTACGACCGCATCTTTCGCTTGCGACAATTCATATTCAGCCGGCGTGGCCGATACATATACCACCTGGGATATGCGGGCCCTGGATTCTTCAAATTTCAGCGGACGGTTGTCCAAAGCGGACGGCAGACGAAAGCCATACTCGACCAGGGTTTCTTTACGAGAGCGATCGCCGCGATACATACCGCGCAACTGGGGAATGGCGATGTGGCTTTCGTCGACGAACAGCAGGTAATCATTCGGAAAATAACTGAGTAAGGTCGGCGGGGGGGCGCCGGGCTTCCGCCCGGTCAGATGCCGGGAATAATTCTCAATTCCGTGACAGTAGCCCAGTTCCTGCATCATTTCCAGGTCAAACCGCGTGCGTTCTTCGATACGCTGCGCTTCAATGAATTTGTTTTCACTTCTGAAATATTCGATGCGGTCCTTGAGCTCGTGCAATATGGTATCGACAGCTTTTTTGCGGGTAACCCGGGATGTGACGTAATGGCTGGCCGGAAAAATGGTAACCCGCTTTAAGCGCTTGAGGACCTTGCCTCTGAGCGCATCTATCAATGCAATGTGTTCAACCTGGTCACCAAAAAAATCGATGCGGATGGCCCGGTCCTCTTCGTAGGCCGGAAAGATCTCTACCCGGTCTCCCCGTACCCGGAAAACACCCCGGTAAAAATCCACATCGTTGCGTTCATAGTGCATTGATATTAAATCGTACAAAAGTGTATCCCGCGAAAATTCCATATCGGTTTCAATATCCACCCGCATCGCCAGATAATCTTCCGGTGCGCCCAGGCCGAAAATACAGGACACACTGGCCACCACCACGATATCTCTGCGCGACAAAACCGAACGGGTGGCGGAGTGACGCAGTTTGTCAATCATGTCGTTGATGGATGAATCTTTTTGAATGTAGGTATCGGTGGAGGGGATATACGCTTCGGGCTGGTAATAATCATAATAGCTGACAAAATATTCGACCGCGTTTTCCGGAAACAACTGTTTAAACTCATTGTACAGCTGTGCCGCCAGGGTTTTGTTCGGCGCCAGTACAAGTGCGGGCCTGTTGACCCGGGCAATGACGTGGGCCATCGTAAACGTTTTGCCCGAACCCGTTACCCCCAACATGACATTGTGACGCCGACCGTCTTCAATCTGTCGGCTGAGCGCTTCAATCGCCTCTGGCTGATCGCCGGTCGGCTCAAAATCTGAAACAAGTTTGAATGCAGTCATAGCCAGAAGTGGATTTCAAACCAATCGCTCGACCTGCAGGTTCTAGACCGGTTGTGAGCAAAGTGAACAACAGTAACCTAATCAGTCTGGTGGTTTAATCAATCAGGGCAATACACAATGCAGCCATGCCCTGCCCTTTCCCAATCACCCCCAAGCCTTCGGTGGTGGTTGCTTTGATGTTAATTTGACCTGGATTTATCCTCATTGCATGCGCCAGTTGGGTTTGCATTTTCTGCCGAAGGGGTGCTAGTTTGGGTGCCTCGGCAAACACGGTGGCATCCAGGTTGACAATCTGAAATCCTTTATCGGTCAACATCCGGTGAGTTTCGGACAGCAGTGTCAGGCTGGAGATATCTTTGAATTGCGGGTCGCTGTCTGGAAAATGGGTTCCGATATCGCCCAAACCGGCGGCACCAAGCAATGCATCACAGACGGCATGCGTCAGCACATCGGCGTCTGAATGGCCCAGCAATCCCTTTTCAAATACAATGGATACCCCGCCAAGAATAAGGGAGCGTCCTTTTACCAGGCGGTGGACATCGTAGCCCATTCCGATCCGCATCGCATCTTCCTTCCGCGAAATAGTCAAATAATCAACAATAACTTTATTTTAACAGCATATTCAATATCATAAAGTAGATTGTAAAGAAACCGGATTTATTTTTTTATTGTACTTGACCGCACGGGTTTGGCCAGGTTATCCATTGGCACGCTGGTTTCAAATTCTATTCCCAATGACATCTGACAAGGTTCAAATCCCTGTGGGTTGTTGGGCGTAATCTGTGGAGATCGATGATGGATGTAAAACAATTGATGGCGGCCATTCAAAAGGGCACCCAAAAGGGCATCAACGAAGCCGAAGCGAAAACGCTGCTTAAGGCCTTTGACGTTCCGGTAGTTTCCGAGGCAATTGCCGAAGATGCGGTGCAGGCTGTCCGCGCGGCCGAAGCATTTGGCTATCCGGTGGTCGTCAAGGGTCTTAGCCGCACCTTGATGCATAAAACCGAAAGCGGATTGGTGCAGTTGAATCTGCCGGATCGGCAGGCGGTTGAAAAAGCAGTTTATACCATGAAAAAATCGGGCGGTGATGATCTGGAAGGTTTTGTCGTTCAGCCGCAAATTCAAGGCAAAAGAGAGCTGGTGGCCGGTTTGTTTCATGATCCTCAGTTTGGAGCGGTCGTGATGTTTGGTATTGGCGGTGTGTTCACCGAGGCGCTGGCAGATGTGACCTTCCGTCTGGCACCGATCACCGAAAGCGATGCAGCTGAAATGTTGACCGAAATACGAGCCAGAACTTTACTGGGGCCCTATCGTGGCGAGGAAGCGGTCGATCGCCGGCAACTCATTCAAACCCTTAAGGGACTGTCGCGTATCGCGGAGACGCTTCCCCAAATTTCCGAGATCGATATCAATCCCCTGCTGGCATCCTCAGATGGCAGGCTCTGGGCCGTGGACGCGCTGATGGTCACCGGGCGCAAGACTGACGAACAGCGGCCATCACCACCACCTGTTTCACCGGACGCCATTGGTGCCATCTTTTATCCCAAATCCATCGCATTTATCGGGGCCTCGGCCCAGATGGGCAAATGGGGCCATATGTTAATGGCCAACACCATCAGTGGCGGATACGAAGGCAACGTTTTCCTGGTCAATCCCAAAACAGACGTTATTGCCGGCCGCAAAACTTACCCGAGCGTCTGTGATATAGCGGATCCGGTTGATCTGGCGGTGGTGACCATTCCAGCCGACGGAGTGCTGAACCTCATTCCCCAACTGGAGGAAAAAGGCATCAAGAATATGTTGTTGATTACCTCGGGCTTTGGCGAAACCGGCGAAAAAGGCAAAAAAATGGAAGCCAGACTCGTAAAGGCTGCCCGTAAAGCCGGCATTTTAATCCTGGGCCCCAACACCATGGGTATTTGCAACCCGCATATCAATTTCTACTGCACCGGGTTTCCGGCCAAACCCAGAGCCGGCTCGACCACCATGGTGTCGCAATCCGGCAATATGGGGGTGCAACTGTTGGCCTTTGCCGGGCAGCAGGGCATCGGTATCCGGGGCTTCTGCGGTTCGGGTAATGAGGCCATGATGTGCATCGAAGATTACCTGGATGGGCTGGAAGTCGACACCCTAACCCGTACGGCGATCTTATATGTGGAGAGCGTTAAAAACGGACGCCGGTTTTTCGAAGGCGCGCGGCGGGTGGGCCGTAAAAAACCGATCGTGCTCCTCAAGGGTGGCGAAAGTCAGGCCGGCAAGCGCGCTGCTGCCAGCCATACCGGCGCCCTGACCACCGACCGGCGGGTATTTGATGCCGTCTGCCGCCAGGCCGGTATCGTTAAGGTCGACAATCCCATGGAGTTACTCGATCTGGGAGCGGCTTTTTCTTCGCTGCCGCTGCCCAAAGGTAATCGGGCTGCCATCATGACCCTGGGAGGCGGCTGGGGTGTGGTAACCGCCGATCTGTGCGCTCGTTTTGGTCTCGATGTGATCGAGCTTTCAGCGGGTATTATTGACGCCATTGATCAGATTCTGCCGCCCTACTGGAGCCGGTCCAATCCCATTGATCTGGTGGGAGAGCGCGATCCCGGTATCCCCAAGGCGGTGCTTGAATTGCTGTTGAAATGGGACGGCTGTGATGCTGTGATTAACCTGGGAATTGTCGGACGCCGGCTGGTGCTCAAAAGCCACGGGGCGGCGGTATTAAAGGCCGATCCCACTTACTCAGCTGATTTTATCCACAAAATTCATGCAGAATTTAAAAAATTTGAAACGGATTACATTGCCCAGATCATCGACCTAATGGAAACCTGTCATAAGCCTGTTTTCGGCGTCAGTATGCTGCCGGATGAAAAACACCAAACGGTTTATCCCCATCAGAACCGTACATTTAAGGGCGTCTTTTTCCCCACACCGGAACGCGCGGTAGGTGCCTTTGCCAAAATGGTGCAGTATCAAAATTTTTTAAGCCAAAAGGAATAAAGAATAAATTATACCCTACGCGAAGAAAAAAATTCAAAGATTATTGTATAATGAATGATACTTATATACTATATAAAATAAAACATTTATATTATAATTTGGCTTGAATACCTGTCGGGCTTGTGCTATGGTGCCGCTTCTTTTGTGTTTTCATTGCAAGCGCTGCTTTTGTATATCAACTTTGCCAACGATCAAGAAATGAATCCAGTTGCCAAAAAACCGAACTATCAATTCGATTTTGATATCGGCACGCTCATCAAGAGCCCCTGTCTGAATTGCCCTTACAGGCCGCTTTTTCCTGAATGTATGCAATCCTGCCGTCTGCTGAATGATATTCAAATAGCTCTGGCAGAATCCGTATCCTGCACCCGCCGATCGTAAGCCAGAAGACAGAAATCAGAAAACAGAGGTCAGAGGAGGGATATGAGATGCCAGAATCGGCTGGCACGCCTATACGTTGATGGATATTTGAATATCACCAATTTTCAGAGATCCTTAAAAGTGTTGATATGAAGAAATCTGCACAAAATCAGACCTTGCGATAGGCGTTTTTAATAGCAGTTATTCAAGCGGTTGGAAGACAATATTGATAAAGGCGATCAATCTAATAGCGAAAATCCAAACCATCCGCCATCTGTAATCATTATGTATTCATATCGGGGACGCTCCGCAAAGACCCGATTGTCTTTGGAAGGCTCACATTATATGCAAATTGTTTTCTCCTGTCATCCGTCCTCTGACTTCTGTTTCCAGAAACTCCAGAGCGCATCCCGCAACCCCGAGGTTCGTTGGATTTTGCGGGACAGCGCGCCGCGCAGAACCTCAGGTGCACTCCAGATGGTGAGTTTTCTCCGAGCCCGGGTCAGCGCTGTGTAGACCAGTTCACGGGTTAGAAAAGCGACATCTTTGTTCGGCAGGATCAATAACACTTCTTCAAATTCGGACCCCTGACTCTTGTGAACCGTCATGGCATACACGGTCTCATGTTCAGGCAGTTGCTGGGGCAGGAACCGGCGAACGCTACCGTCGTTGGTGCGAAAATAGACCACCAGTTCTCTGTTCCGGGAGCCGGCAGGCGCGAGCGTAATGCCGATATCGCCATTGAACAATCCCAGCGGGTAATGATTACGGGTAATCAATACCGGTCGTCCGGCATACCAGGGATTTCCAGAAACAGGATCCGGTCGGATCAGATTATGGCGGCTTAGCACCTGCCGGGCCAGCCGATTGACAGCCTGCACGCCCAGCGGTCCGATGTTAAGCGCACATAAAATTTTGTACTGTTCCAAACGTTTTAACGCTTCAGCCGGATCGCGGGCGCTCAGATAAGGTTGGCAGGCGCTGACAATTTGCGCGGACAGGGTTTCCGTCAGGTCGGCCATGGTTTTGAGCGGTTGCCAGGAGATAGATGTTTCAGTGGTGTCAGCGAGGATGTTCAGGGCTGCATCATCATCGCCGCGATTCACCGCCCGGCTCAGGGCACCGATACCGCTTTCAGATGCAAAACGATAGCTTTTGGGTAATACCACAATTGCATCTTGCAGGTTAGAAACCCCTTCGGCCGATGGCACGCCGGCATCAATGTCTTCGCCGGTTATGTCCCGAATCTGCTCGTTGAACCGACTCGAAAAGCTTTGCAGAACACGACGGCCACAGATATCTCCCAGTACCGATCCTGCCTCGACCGAGGCCAGTTGATCCTTGTCACCGACGATAATTAACCGCGCTTTTTGAGGTAAGGCATCCAGCAATTTGGCCATCAAAGCCAGATCAACCATGGATGCTTCGTCCACAACAACCACATCAGCCAATAGGGGGTTGTCTGCGTTATGATGAAAATAGGGGGTGTCCTTGATGGGCTTGAGCATCCGGTGAATGGTGTATACTTCGGATGGGAATGTGCGCTTAACACGATCAGCGCAATTGATAGCATGCCGCACCTGTTCCAGGGCCTCCTGCAAACGGGCCGCAGCTTTGCCCGTGGGGGCGGCCAGATATATTTGTGGCCGTTGATCGGCCAACAATTCAAGCAGCAATGCCAGTACTTTGGTGATGGTAAAGGTTTTACCGGTTCCGGGCCCGCCAGTGATTACGCAAAAATACTTTAAACAGGCTACGGCTGCCGCTATTTTCTGCCAGTCCACCTCCGGCGGTTTGGTTTTCGGGAATAATCGATCCAGTGTTTTTTTAAGCTGCTGAAGATCCAGATCGGACGTCGGCGCTTCAATTCTGCTTTTAATTGAATGGGCTATGGTCTGTTCGTACGCCCAGTAACGGTAAAGATAGAGGCGATGATGGGCATCCAGGATCAAAGGGCGGATGTCACCGGGTTTGCCCACGGCCGGACTTGCTTTCAAGCTTGTGAGCCAGTCCTCCAATTGCGGACAGGCAACCGCCAAGCGCTCATCCTGTCTGTCCATCAATGATGTTCCGGCAACTGCTGCTATATCCAGACAAATATCGCCCTGGCCGACCGCATGGCTAACCAGGCCGGCGGCTAAAAATAGATCCGCATTTCCATCAGTTGCGTATCCGCTGATGAATCTGGCAAAGTGAACGTCGATGGCCGACAGCTGGCCGATCGCTTGCAATTCTCTGATTACGGATTTATTCATCATTGTTCTGATAATCATATGAATTCTACAAAATTCGGAATGAGGGAATTTCCCAAAGCGTTGATGAGCGTCGCCTTGGGCCGATCAAAATAGATCCCGCATTCCGGGCCGCGACGATGATCAATTCCCCTGATAAATAGGTACAAAACACCGCCGAAATCAGTTTCATATTGAAAGGCGGAATTTCGCTGACGCAAATACTGGCAGAGTGCCAACAGGTAAAGGTGGTACTGCAGAACATAAAAATGATCTCGCATTACGACATCCAGCGCATCGCGGCGGTAACTGTCAATTGTGGGCCCCAGATAATTGGATTTCCAGTCGACCAAAAAAAATTGGTGCCGGTGCTGGAATACCAGATCCATATACCCTTTCATGAAGCCGCCGACCGGATTGAATATCAGTTTCTGTAGCTGTAGTGGAAAATCCAACCGGCTCTGATCGAGGCTGTTGGCTTTGAAAACAACCTGCAGCGTTGACGGCTGAATCGTGTTTAACGGAAAATAAAATTCCATTTCATTGACCCGATGATCAAAGTCAATTTTAGAAAGCGTCAGTTCAGGCTGTTGCGGGATTAACGGCACCTGCAGTGCATGGGAAAGGGTTTCGGCGATAACCCGTTGCCAGGTGTTGTCAAACCCGTAAGCTTGCAGCGTACGCCGAATCACTTCATCTGAAGCGTCTGAAGAAACATCGGTGTAATCCAGGTGCTCAAACAGGTCATGGAAAAAGTTGCCGGCACGTGATCCCTTCGGAAATGCAAAAATACCTTCTGCCTCTGCGGTTTTATCGGGTTCAATTTCACTTTCCCTCCTGTCGATCGTAAGTTCGACCCTTTCTCCAAGCGCGTCACGGTCCGGCAGGTCAATATCAGCGGTCTGCCGTGAGATCAGAGCCGAATAACTGGAAACTTTCCAGCTGGTGTCGATCAAGCCGGAAAAATTCCGGTAACTGAGCATCTCGTCCCTATCCGGTTGCGCCCACAAACGACCCTCCGATGGCTCGGGTAAGGAGACCAACTCGATGCTGCCTCGCGATTTCTTTGCCAGCAACGAGAGATCCGCTAATCGGTCCGCATCAGATTTGGCGTTAACCTGTCGTTTCAAATCGGTTACGATATCAGCAGACTGCAAATCGGTCTGTATCCCGGCGTTCGGGTGCAGTAAATAGGCCAGCGCTGAAGACTCGGCCGTATTGATTCGTCCCCATGCCAGGTAACATTTAGACTGCGCCCGGGTTAAAGCGACATATAACAGGCGGATATTTTCGGCCAGCAACTCTTTTTGGGCGCATATCAGGTGCTCGGCATAGGAATCGGATCCCAGATCCATCGTCAGATGCTGTTCGTTAGCGGAAGTGTCGGGTTTATGAAAAATGATTTCAGCGTCTTTTACAAAAGAACCTTCCCAGCCGTAGGGACAGAACACAACTGGATACTCAAGCCCCTTGCTTTTGTGAATGGTGACAATGTTGACCGCATGAGCATCGCTTTCTAATCGGAGTTGATGCTCCTCCAGGCGTGGCGATTGGGGATCTCGTTGCTCTGCCAGCCATTTTAAGACACCGCGCTTGCCCAGATTACGACGGGTGGATTCCTGATGGATGATCTCTGCAAGATGCAGCACATTGGTCAGACGGCGTTCACCATCCGTATAGGACAACAGGCGTTTTCGGATGTGCTCGCGGTTCATTAAGGTTTGGAACATTTGCATAAATCCCGAACGCTGCCACAACTGCGTATATTCGCGATTCCGGATCAAATGATCTTCCCAAAGATCAACGTCAAGGTCAGTCGCCAGCAGGTCTTCGCCCCGGGCGCCCATCATATCCATTGCCAGCGCCGCCTTGAGAAGTCCCGGGTTGTCCGGAGCACAGATACTCAACAGAATTTTCTCGATCTCCATCGCCTCACGGGAATCAAATATATTGCCGGTGCTGTGCAAGACCGATGGGAGTCCCCTGGCTGATAAACACCTATTGATGAGGCGGGCCTGGCGGTTGGTTCGCACCAGCACTGCCATATCACCCGGATGCCAGGAGCAGCTTTTTGAGCTGACAAGCCGGAAGATTTCCTCGGAGACCGCCTCGGCCAGCAGTCGTGTTGCTGCGGTTTTGGTTACCGGCTTGCCCTTATCTGAATAGGGTCTTGAATCCAGATACCATATGGTCATTGGCGCTATGCCCTTTTGCAGTTTGCGCGTATGATCTTTTCCTGCCCGGGAGGGCTCAAATGAAATGTCTTTAAAAAGAAACGGTCGTTTCAAGTTTGAAAAAATCGAATTGATCGCAGCGATCAAAGACGGTTCAGATCGCCAGTTTTCGATGAGGGTAAATTTGCTTTGCGCATCCCTGGCGGCTTTAAGGTAAGAAAAAATATCCGCTCCACGAAAGCTGTAAATGGCCTGCTTGGGATCCCCGATCATAAAAAGCAGGCTGTCCGGATCCGAAAAAAGCCGGCAAAAGATTTCATACTGGACACTATCGGTATCCTGGAATTCGTCCACCAGCGCCGCTCGGTATTTTTGACGAACAGCATCCGCCAGCGGATTACCACTTTTTGAAACCAGCGCCTGTTTAACCAGAATCAGCAAATCATCAAAAAATTGAATATTTTTCTGAGACTTATGGGCCCTTAATTCAGTCGGCGCTTCAGCCAAAAGCCGCGTTTTGAGATAGACCAGGTATTGCTGCAGCTCGGTTTCTAATTCGGCGGCAAACCGGTATAGGTCGTCGCAAAGATTAAAAAAATCATGGCTGGGAGGAATTCGACCCTTGCGAGCGGATGCTATTAATTTTTGAGCAGTAAATTTTTCAAAATTCTTGAACGGCGGAAACCCCGTGTTATGGGGTGCCACATATTGATCCATATCGTTGAGCAGGCGCAAAATGGTCTGATCCCGCTTAGTGGTGCTTGCGGCGTTTTGACGAACTGTCAGACCGCCATACTGAGTGCCGCTTAAAGCTGGATCACGCAGCGCTTTTTTCACCGCCGGTCGGGACTGCGACCATTGCTTCCGGACGCTATCATAGGCCTTTCGGAAAGCGGCCAGTGATTCCAGGGCCGGTCTGGCGATCTGCGGTATGATATTCATTTCTGCTGCCCCTAATTTGCCGAGCAGCTGTTGAAAGGAGGACGGCCCTCTGATCGTTTGCGTTAAAAAACTGACACATTCCAGCGGCGCATCGTATACATGACGCCGCCAGAAATCCTCGGCAACTTCCTGCTCCCATTCAGACGGGTCGGAGACCAGCTCGGTGTCGAATAAATTAGCGGTTTCAAATGCATGCTCAAAAAGAATTCGTGCACAGAATCCATGAATGGTGAATATGGGCGCGCGGTCAAAATTAACCAGTGCATCATGGATCAATGCGATGGGCGGGCCGGGGTTGGGCATGCGCTCAAGTAAGGCAGTGAGCAGCTTGTCGTTGCTCTCACCATTGGTGAAGGCTTTTTCCGCCTGCAGCAATTTTGTGCGGATGCGATCTTTTAATTCCTCGGTGGCCGCCTTGGTAAACGTGACAACCAGAATTTGATCCACCTGGAACTGTCTTTCCAAGATCAGTCTCAAGAACAGACCTTCAATAGTGTAAGTTTTGCCGGTACCGGCGCTGGCTTCAATGAGATTGATGCCTTCTAAAGGAGTGTTTATGAGATCAAGGGGTTTCAATTACCATACCTTCTAGTTAAAAAACAAATTAAGGATTACATCCCAGCATTGAGCCGATAAACGAACGCGAGCACCTCTGCCACGGCGCGGTACAGCTCCGGCGGTATTTGCATTTCCAAATCAAGGGCTTCCAGCACGCGCACCAGATTTTCATCTTCAACCAAGGGCACATGATGTGCTCTGGCGGTTTCAATAATCTTTTCAGCTACCTGTCCCCTGCCCTTGGCTACTACTTTGGGTGCCGCGTCTTTGTCTTTATCATAGGTAAGCGCTACGGCTTTGGATTTTTTTTTCATTATTAAATCCTTAAATCGACCTGTCGATCACTGTCGATGTCCAAGTCTGCGTGATGGAATTCCGCGATTTTTTTATCGGAAACTACTGTTTTTAAGACTATGTAGTTGAACAGAAGGTTTAAGGACTCACGGATTTCTTTATGGTGATGCTCGAAAAGAGTTTTGCTGGCGTCATCTTTAACAAAAAAAGTGATGGACAGGTCCTTATCGAGGAGGAAAAAATCCGCGCGCATCTCGCCGATACGGCTCAACGCCAGCAGCAGCGAAATCTTAAAACCTGCTTTGGAGCCCCCGGACTTCTTTTTCGGACAGTACAATTTCAGGCGCGCATTTTCCTCATTTTCTTCAAGCGGAAGCGTGAAAGAAAAAACCTGGTAGGGATCGACCGATTCAGTTTTGTTGATCGCGCGGGATTGCTGGTTATGGATGTCGGACAGCAACATGTCGAGTGTTCCCTTGAACTGTGCAAGCGTTTTGGCATCAGGGGGTTTGACATCTAGATCCGGTTTATCCAGATATGCTTTGAGCCTCAACAGAATCGGCTTTAAATCCCGGTCCATAATACTTCGGATCCGGGGATCGCGGATCATTTCCTGAATGCTTTCAGCACCCGGGCGTTGGTCAAATTTAAGAATTAAGTCTGCCACTTTTTTTTCAAAGAAAAAGCCCGTGTTCTCTACATAAGATTTAACCAACGGTAGCCATTTTGTCGGGTCCTGATTTAGATCAAGCGATGCAAAATGTGCATCCAGGGCTGCCAGTGCTCGGCTGACATAAGGCGGAGGCGCATCTGTGCCTGCCGGGGACTGTACAATGTGCTGGATGGCCTGTTTGATGTCCGTCTGTATTTTGTTGAATAAATCGAAAGAAAGAATTTCAAGCCGATGGGATACGGCCTTGTCCCCGCCGGCCGCTCTGGAGTCCGGGTCGATGACCTGCAGGTGAAGCTGTCCGGCGGTGTCTGTCACTTTGGCAACAAAATCAGCTCCGGCTTTAACGGGAAACTGGATTTTGGCAAGGGCACGAAATTTGCCAAAATCAACCAGGGCACGCTGATCATCTTTGACCTCGATGATTTTTATATCAAAGACATCCCCCGGTTTGATGACCTTCTGAATCAAGGCGGATCGATTGATATGCGAATCAAAAATGGCTTTTAAGAGCAAAGAAATATCCATATGCGGCAGTTACTTCGTTTGCAGTAAAATCGACTTTCTCGAATGATTTTTATCTGTCGTCGAAAATCGACCGTTTTATTGGTTGAATTGGTTGGATTTGTTTCAATCATTTGTCCTATTAAAACCAATCAAACAAATTAAACGAATCGAACCAATTTAACGGCCTCAATTGCCAGGATGGACAACAAAAACCGTGATCTAATTCAATTGATGCACTATTCATTCGTCTTCCGTGTAATATACGCCCGGTATCCAGCTCTTCTTGATTTTGGCAGTTTGATCCGGATCTGCCTGCGCCGCATCGATAAACTTAAAATGATTCCAGCCGATTCGGATCACGTCATCGTGTGCCAGCTTGTGACGCGTGATTTTTTCACCATTAACATAGGTGCTGTTGGTGCTATTTAAGTCTTCAATGAAGTACTGCAGTTCTCCGCCGGATTCGGGATGCGCTTCGGCCGTGATAATTGCATGCTTAGAGCTGACAACTGTGTTATCGATAAAAATATCACTTTGCGGGTCGCGTCCCAGGCTTAGCGTGGATTTGTCCAATTTAAATTTTTTAATCGCCACACCTTCGTGCAGCTGAACGACCATGGCCATAGCTTTCTCCTTGATGTAAAACGTGTCATTAGGGAACATTTTCCACCGGACCGCCATTTGCCAGCAAAGGCCCGAACACGGCATGGGAAACATCTGCAAAATGGCTGTCCAGCAGGTCGGCACTTTTAAAACAGATATCAATATAGGGATCGTCCGATTCGCCTCTGGAGTAATCATTTCCCATCCAATTGCGTCGGGCCGCGGCCATCGCCGCTTTTTCGGATCTATTGTTGATTTGCTGCTGAAAAACGTAAACAAAAGACGTGGCCGGGAAAAAATGCAGCGGTTTTTCCAGTCCCGCCTTAAACGCGCTGAGCAGTTCCGCCAGAATAGTTCGCGGGTGATCAACAAGATCAAATTTCCAAACCGAATTCTTGAACAGCATTATACTGGTTCGGGGCAAATTGGTCTGGACATTGTCACAGAGAGCTAGATGGTAAATCCAAAGGCCCAACAAATCCTGGGCGCGTTGATTTGCGTAGCGGTATTGAACCAGTCCGTGCTCATAAATTTTCGGCATTCTGACCAGCAGGCTAAATTCATCAATATCGATGTGCTTTTCTGATGGTCCTGCAATGTATTTTTCTTGCAAGGTTTCTACTCTGTTGGCAAACTGCTCCACTGCGCTGCTCATGTTGTTATACAGTAAGGTACCGACATTTCCATGCGGAAAATACCCCCTGGCCATCTGGGCCGCTCGGCAAGCGTCCAGATCGTGACCGGACATGCGGGTTTTTAAAAGATTCTGGCCAACGTGGAATTGATCTAAAGGATCTAATTCAAAATCTTCACGTTTTTCAGTTAAAACAGCGGTCTGTTCCAGATAAATGCCCAGGCGCTGCTCGAGCAAGAACCGCGTGGGATGGCTAAAAAAGCGGCAAAGAGAATCAATATCCAGATTGTGCCATTCGGTTTTTTCAGCCGCTGTCAGGGGAATAGTGTTCGTGATCAGCGGCGAGGCGGTTTTGTTATTGTTGATAAATGCAGCCGCATCGCAGTTTTCCGAGGAATAGCTGAAAAGTGGACTCTCGCGGGTAAAGTATTCAGGGGAAAAGGCCTGCAGACGATGAAAACGCAGCACATGTTCTCGAATGTTTTGTCCGGGCAGTTCAAATCCCTTTTCAATTGTGTCCAGCAGTTCGCTGACGAGAGGCGACGGGGGCATACGACTGTTGTCCTGGATGCTTTGCCCCACAAAACTGATATAAAGCGTATTCCGGGCTGAAATAATGGATTCCAAAAACAGGTACTTGTCGTCATTTCGACGAGAGCGGTCACTGGGCCGCGGGTGTTGTACGATTTGATCAAACGATAGCGGCTGAAAATCACGCGGGAATGCATCTGAATTCATGCCCATCAGACAGACAACCTTAAAAGGAATGCTGCGCATCGGAAGCATGGCACAAAAAGTTACCCCTCCCGTCATGAAGCCGGATGAAAATTGCAATTTATCCAGCTGGCGCTCCAGATAAAACCGAATGGGCTCGAATTCGAGTTTGTCATCGAAGTCTGCATCCGTCTGGCGCTGGCCCAGGTTATCCAGGATGGATCGCAAACGTTTTATTTCGCGTTCGGTTTCTTCCCCCGGCTGAAAGAATTCGTCGAGCAAACGCTTAAAAAAAATGCTCCAGGTTCGCAAGCTTTTGGCCCCAATCAGTTCCCGGGCATATTGAAATACTGCATCGCAGAAATTTAAAAATTTACCCAAGCTATGAATGTCGGCCCCCTCAACGGCATCATAGGGCAAAATATCGTCGAACATTCGCAGCTGATTTTCAGGCATCGCATATCCCAGCAGCAGCTGCCGGATGCCCGCATGCCAAGTGTTTTCGGAAACCGCCGGAAGACCCAGCTTGCGGCGATGGTCGGCATCGATTCCCCAGCGGATTCGCGTATCGCGTATCCAACGTTCGACAATTTCGATGTCCCTGCGGTTGAGTCCAAATTTTTCTCGAACACCCGGCGCTTCCAGTAATCGCAGAACGCGAGATACGCTGAACCGGGCGTCCTTGAGCTCCAGAAACAATGAAAAGCCGTCGACCAGACGACCCTGTTCCCGAGCCCCGCGGTCTGCAATACTAAACGGAATTTGCAGACGTTTATCGATCACCGTATCAAAAACGGCCTGAATGTAGGGGGCGTAAGCATCAATGTCGGGCGTCATGACCACAATGTCCTTTGGTCGCAGTTGTGAATCCGCTTCAAACATTGACAGCAGGTTATCATGCAATACTTCCGTTTCACGCATCGGACTGTGGCAGCAGTGGATCTGAATGGACGTGTCTGATGGCTTGATTGCCAATACCGGTGCGTAGGTCGTTGCGGTCATAGAATCGTCTTGATTGTTGGTACTGGCCGGTATCGGCCGGCGATCTCTTAAATTAAGAATATCCGATTGAATACAGCTCAGCAGGGTTGTGCATCCTGGATCCTGATAGTTTTCGTGAATCTGAAAATCAAAACCGCTGATCACGGTATGAAAATCTCTACCGTGAGACCCCATGGATGCCAGCAGACGGTTGCCCTCTTCCAGGTGCAGTTCCGTTGCGACTTCAGCCGAATGCGCATATGTGCGTTGGATGCGCTGCATTTGTTTTTGGGAAACAATGTCGCCCCAGTACTCTTGACACGGATTCAGCAAATACAGGTTGGTTTCAACAACCTCTGACAGCGCTGCAAACGTCTCCAGATGAAATCGCGGCAGGTAAGAAATGCCAAACATAAAAAAGCGGTGCGGCAAATCCGGAAAGGACTCCGGATGAGCTTGGATGCGTTGTATCAAATTTCGCTGCTGGCTGGCACGGTGCTGATTTTGCCGACCCTCTTGCAACTGCCGCCAAAGCTCAGCCTGCCAGTGGTCGTTGGCGTGCTCGGGATTTTCACCCTGCTCCCAGCGAATGATCATTTCCGGTCGAAACACCTGGTACTGGTCGTAAAGATCAGCCAGTTTGCTTGATATCTGCAATTCCCTGAGACGGCTGGCATCATCGGTCAGGTAGGCTTTCAGGCGCTCAAAACCTGGCCTGATCGTGCATTCCGGAAGCGCACTCATGATTCTAAACATCAAAACATCGGGTTCAAAGGCCGAGGGCTGTTCTTCATCGGGCATGACCTGTTGTGCGATGTGGTCCAAAAAGGTATTGGGGAACGGAAAATGGATGTTGGCACAGATACCGTTAAAGCGCGCAAGTTCCTGAGATATCCAGCGTTCCATGCCGGAACTCTGGATGACAATAATTTCGGGTTTCAGCGTTTTGGACACCGGTTTTTTCAGCTGTTGCGCCAGTTGTGTTGCCAGAATTTCAAGTTTGTTGCTGGTAAAGATGTTCAGGCCGGGCATACGATAATATCTTTCTTTTTCGCTGCGTTGACTGCTGATAAACGCCTAAGGCATAAAACGATTTAGAAACCGGAAGAGACGCATTTGTACGTAGGCCAGGATAACCGGCAATATCAATCGACGGTCAAAATTGGGATTTTTGATGTTTGCCAGCGCAGAGATGTAATTGACGTGCTGGGCAACCGATACCGGACATCCCCTGACGTGAATATATCGCGACGATCGCTTTTTGAAGGCATGCAGCAGGGCTGAAACCGTTTTTTGGAACATGTCGTTTGAAGCTGTTTTTTGGACATTGACCTGCGCGACAGTTTTGTAGCCCGCTTCAATCTTGACGGTTTTGCCGTCCATTTGGCCTTCCCAGCTGGTGCAGTCACCGGCAAAGATGACCCGTTCGTCTTCATCCAGGTCAAGCGGTTTATCAACCTTACCGACAACATAGTGAAGTTTTCGCATCTGTTGGCCGACATCCGGATTAAAGGCGCGAAATATGTGAATGGCTTCCTGCAGGGCTCCAGGGCATCCGCCCCAGCAATATTCAGTGGAATGCATTTCAGGAAATTTACCCACCGTACAGTTGAGTCTGCGGCTGCCGCTGAAATAATCATCAATGCGTTCGACACAAAACTTAAAGCTTTGGGTGTGTTCCTGCACCGCCTCCAGCGGATAGTCCCCATCGACATCAACCTGGTCCAACGATAGCGGGCCGTAGCCGCGTTGGGATGCGTACCGCAGATGCGTCAATTCTTGCGGGTCTATACCGACCATGTGGCATCCGACGGTGTCAACCGCACACGAGTTGGTCCCCATTACAATGGCGCCCAGCAAAAATGGCGTTGGGGTGAGCATCATTTTCTGGCCGGCAATAATGCCATCGATGGCAATGAATTTGGACTCGATGACTTCCTGCAAATCGGCAATTTTATGCTCCAGAAATTGATTATGATCAACCAGCCGATGACGATCATCCTGCAGGCCGATAAAATTTTTAAGACTCAGCGTCAAGCGGCTCCAGGGATGGGCTTTAAATTTGGGCAGGTTGACAAGGAAATCACTGCGGGCAATGGGCCTGGGAATGTAAACTGAAGATCGCAATGCATTCGGGCTTCTTAGCTTTACCGGCACCTGTCTGGATTCGTCAAAATAATAGGCTTTGACCCCGTGCCGATTAATGATTTTCGGATAGCCGGCATTTTTAAAATTAAAACGCGTCGGCACCGTGATGCCGGAGCGCTCACCCACCGCAATTTCCTCAGGGGCGTCTGCCCGTGATTTTATGGCTGTCAGGACACCATCCAAAAATTCTGCCCGCGTATAGGCATTGGGAAAAAATTGCGGATGGGCAAGCACGACGTTGGGTTTTAGCAGAATTCTGCCGGTGGGAACAACGTCCAATTCAGCCATGCCTTCGCTGACAATGCCGGCAATTCGGTCCGGGTCATACCCATCACAGCGCATGATCAGAACTTTGTGTTTTTGAGTCAACGTGCTACCCTTTAATTACCCGGCAGGTGTTAAATGAAAAACCGAAAGCGTATGCAAAGCGTCAGAGCTGGTTTATCCGCATCATAAGCGCGGATGGCCTGATTTGTCAAACATTCAAATCAGCCTGACCCGCAACCGCATTTTTTTTACAGGCCACAATTTTGAGTCAAATATGCGAATTTCTCTCTTGATTTTAATCATACACTGTCATATAGAAATTTTCGTCTACGAAAGCCAACCCCAAACGCAGGAGGTGCTATGGCCAAGGCGGGTAATTCTGCGATAAAGAAACCTTTCTGGAAAAAAGCCATCAAACCTGCCATTTTCATTGCCATCGGCATCCTTATCGCCTTTCCCTTGTTTAGCATGTCTTATTTTACCATGGTTCGCACCTCCACGCCTGATTTTTGCGCAACCTGCCATGAAATAAAACCTGCGGTGGTGGCCTGGCGTTCATCGACACATGCCAATAATGCCTCCGGCGTTGTCGTCGATTGCATGGATTGTCACCTGCCGTCCCCCCAGGAAACCTTCGACTTTTTCTTTGCCAAGAGCTACCACGGCATCAAAGACGTGGTGATTCATTTTATTAGCGGTGACTATAACCGGGAAAAAGCACGCAAAAATGCCTATGCCGCTTTTGATAACCGGGAGTGCCAAAAATGCCACCGCAATTTACTCCACATGCCCTATCAACGCGGTGCCATGCTGGCCCATCGCTCGGTGCTGTATGCCAGACCGGGATATGCGAAAAAATGTGTCGACTGTCATTATGATCTGGTGCATTCAGAAAGAGGCCTGGTGATGTTTCGCCAGACCCGCAAGGTGCCTTACCAGGCCAAAGGGCTCAGACAACTTTAGAACTGTTCTTAGGGAACTTTCTTCTATCATCATAATAAAATCAATTGAAAGGAGCAGGACCCATGAGGCGAACATTGCTGTCGTTTACCATCGGTTTGCTGGCCGTCGGGCTGATCGCCTTTACAGCCATGGCCCAGCAACCCAATTTTGCCAAGGTCAAGGAATATCGAATCGAGCGTAGTGTCCCTCCGGAGGCCCAGGCATGCATTGAATGCCACCGAACAACCACTCCCGGTGTTTTCGCAGACTGGGCCAAGAGCCGCCATGCCAATGCCAATATTACCTGTCTTGACTGCCACCTGGTCCAGCCCGGAGATCGGGACATCGCTCAGGATCATGAGAAGTACTATAGCCGATCGGATATGCCCTGGGGAGAAACCAAATACAAAATGCCGATCGCCTCGATTGTCACGCCCAAGGACTGCTCCCGCTGCCATCCGGATGAAGCGACCCAGTACAGCAAAAGCAAACATGCCAACACCATCGAAATTATATGGAAGCTGGATCCCTGGTTGAACAAGGGGATGAACTCGGACAATGAGCGCAAGACCGGCTGCTTCAACTGTCACGGCACGGTGATCCAAATCGATGAAAACGGCAAAATCGATCCCAGTACCTGGCCCAACGCCGGTGTCGGGCGGCTCAATTTAGACGGCAGTAAGGGCGCCTGCACCTCGTGCCATACCCGTCATCGGTTTTCGGTGGCCGAAGCCCGCATGCCGGAGGCCTGCGATCAGTGCCACCTGGGTCCGGATCATCCCCAGATCGAAATCTATGAAGAGTCCAAGCACGGAACCATCTACCATGCATACAAGTCTGAATACAATTTCAATGCGGCTGGCGGCACCTGGACTGCGGGTGTGGATTACCGCGCGCCTACCTGTGCGGCCTGCCACATGTCCGGCTCCGGAAAAGAACCCACCAGCCATGATGTGACTTCGCGGCTTTCCTGGGAGACCCAGGCTCCTCTGACGGTTCGTCCCCAGGACTTCAAGCCTTTTCCCTCAGGAACCAACTGGCAAGATGAACGCCAGAAAATGAAAAACATCTGCAGCGCCTGCCATGGCGATGCCTGGATCAATGATTTTTATAATGGTTTCGACAAGGCGGTGGAGGAGTATAACGAGGTTTACTTCAAACCGGCAAAGGCCAAACTTGACGAGCTTTACGAAAAGGGCCTTCTGGACAAAACCACGTTTTTCGATGAGCGCTTAGAGGTCGAGTATTACGAATTATGGCACCATGAAGGCCGGCGCGCCCGCATGGGTGCGATGATGATGGCGCCTGACTACGCCTGGTGGCACGGCTTCTACGAGTGCAAATTGCGTTTTACCGGCTTTATGGAAGAGGCCAACCATCTGATTGAAACCGGCAAGAAAGCATACGTCGCAGAAGATTTCCCCAACGCCACCGGAGACACCCAGCGACCTAAGGCTATTTTCAAAGAATAGCAACGTTTATCTCAAGCCCAAAAAACCCTGCAGCCCGAATCGGCTGGAGGGTTTTCTTTTTGTTTTTATTCCCAGCGGTTATCCCCCTTATGCTCCAGATCAATCGTATCGTTTTGCTCGTCCCTCATCGGACGATGACCATGCTTGAAGTGAATGGAGGTCACCGTACCCTTTTCGTTGATAAAGGAATTGAGGAGCCAGCTGATCAGGCTGATCAACAAGGACCCGAAAATGGCTGTCCAGAAACCATAGACACCAAATCCCGGAATCATACCCGAAGCCAGTTTTAACATCAGTGCATTGATGATAAAGGTAAACAGGCCAAGGCTTAAAATGTTAATGGGCAGGGTCAGCAGCAATGCGATCGGTCTGAAAAAAGCGTTCAGAATTCCCAACACGGCCGCTGCAAAAAATGCGGGAAAAAAACCGCTCACATGGATGCCATCCAGCAAATAAGCGGTGGCTAAAATGGCGGCTGTGGTAGTTAGCCATCGGATCAAAATGCCAGGCATTGATCTTATCCATAAAAAAGCATCTCATTCAAATTGAAGAGATGCCTGAATCAAAAGAAGCCAAGCGTGAAAATTGAAGTGGCATGTCAGCCTGTGACCTCCTCCAATCCGTTAATCTTCTGTGACGGGTTTGGATTTAACGACGGAGCCGCAGAATCCGTCGAATCCCAAATACTAATAGGAGCTGTTAATCTTTTCTCTCAGCAGGTGGGAACATCTGAAGGTGACCACTCGGCGTTGATCGAGTATCATGTCCTCTCCGGTAGCAGGGTTACGTCCGCGACGCTGATTCTTTGCCTTGACGCAAAATTTACCGAATCCGCTGATCAACACATCCTCGCCTTTTTCGAGGTTCGTTTTGATCAATTCCAGCAGCGTTTCTAGCATTTCGGCGGATTTGTTTTTGGGGTATCCAAGCTGCTCATGAATGGCATCAACGATCATTGCTTTTGTGAGTGTCATAGATCACCTGCTCCTCCGAAGCGTTAACGACTTAAATAATTTTGCACGCAAGTGCTAACTTATCTACATGGGGTTTGTCAAGAAATATCTTAAATTTAAGCAAATAATTGATAGTTTGCTGCGAAAAGCATGCCAGAAAAAAATGAAAATTTGCAAAAATTAGAAAAATACAGGCTATTTTTTTATCAATACCTGCTTTTGATACGGGTGTGGTTGTCTGAAGAAATTCTCGATTGGAATATGACCGGTGAGCGGCAGTATTTTAATATTCAACAGCAGACCATAGGTGTGATTGAAGCGATCCCCGCCCTTAATCGACTTTTACCTCAATTCGTTCCTTGTTGAACTCGAAAGTTTTGGGACCGATTCCAGGAACCTTCATGATATCTTCGGGCAGCCGGAACGGACCGTTGGTTTCCCTGAAGTCGATGATCATTGCCGCTTTTTTGGGACCAATACCTTTTAGCTGAACCAATTCTTCGACGGATGCCACGTTGATATTTATTTTGCGATTATCATCGGCCTGCAAAGCCGCCACATTCAAAAAGATCGCAGCCAAAATTACGACCATTCGGAAAAAGGGGTTTCGCTTCCTCATGTTGTACCTCCTTTAAGAGCAGTTTACAGGAGCAGCTAACAGCATAATGCGACAACGTCGTTTTTTCTTTACCCTGATGCTGCCATTTTGTAGAGAGACTTCTTATTGCAGGACAAAAGCAAATTGACCCGCTCCAAAATGAATCAGCCACCCGTCTATCTGGGGTGGCTGATTTTCGGAGCGCTCACATGATGGAGTATGGCGCTTATTGCGCGATGATCTGATCTTTGATTCTATCAAACGTCCGAAAGCCAATTCCCGGAACATCCATCAGCTCTTCGGTCAGTTTGAAGGGGCCGTACTTCTGGCGATGCTCGATGATGCGCACCGCGTATTTGGGACCGACATTCTGCAAACCAGCCAGTTCCTTGGCAGAAGCGGTGTTGATATTAATTCTTTCGCTTTCCTGTGCCCACACCGAGCCCAGACAGACATAGGCGACAAACAGGACCACGAAACCCAACCAAAATAATGGAAAACGCCTCATATTTCAATCACCCCCAGACGCTTAAAATTAAGACGTTCGCATATCAATTTAGGCATATTTTAGCTGATACACACTTTGATCGCAATACGGCACCTGTCGTATTTTTTTTAATACTTTAAGTGCAAGACCTCTAAAGGAGTATTAGGAAAGGAGGCGGGGCAAATGAATTTAGTAATGAAAAAGTATTACCCGGTGACTGTTATTCATTTAACGATTAACTTTCCGTTGAGCGATCGTGCTCAACGGAGAGGGGTACGCCGGCCTTATAACAGACCCCCTCCCCTTTCAGGCCATATCGCGTCACGGATGCAGGTATGAGCGCAGAAGTGCCCTGTGGTAGCGCGATTTCGACCTGCGAATCGTGCTCGGCGATCGTCAGATTTCCCTGTGTGCAGATGATAATTTCGACATTGCGCCGCGAGGGGCTTTGATAACCGTCGCCCGCGCTCAGGGTGATAACCGATAAAACAAATTCTGCAGCCGGGCTGGGGTAAATGAGCTCATTTGCGCCTGAAGCCTGAGGTGTCAGAAGGGTAATATCGCGACCTTCAAAATTCAATATGCGCAGCAACTCCGGCACATCCACGTGTTTGGGCGTTAATCCGCCACGCAGGACATTATCGGAATTCGCCATCAGTTCAATTCCCAGTCCCTCCAGATAAGCATGGAGTTCACCGGCATCCAAATAAATGGCCTGACCCGGTTCAAGACAGATCAGATTCAAAAAAAATGGTGAAAGCACTCCGATGTCCTCCGGATAATGACTGGCCAGTTTTATCATCCACTGAAACTCCGGACCATCAGCTGTATCTTGTCGTGCTTTTTTGAGCGCTTCACCAACAACCCGTTTGTTTTGATCTTGACTTAGAGACATCAAGGATGTGTAAAATCGCTTAAGCCCTTGGGGTGTTGGGTGTTGTTTTAATTTGGTCAGCATATCATTGAGCGGTGTAAGATTCAGCTGTTGCAGATCGGTTATGATGCTCGCAATCCTTCGGAATCGGCTTAGGGCCCAAAAACGGGTTAATGCGCAGATACATTCGGGTTTGTGATAATCATCACGGTAATTGCGTTCGACGGCATCTAAAAGAATTTTTTGCTCATTTTCGCGCTGAAAACCTTTTTGAGCCTGTTGTCTGTTGGGATGGGCCTGAATGGAAAGTGGCTTTGCGGCCGCCAGCACCTTAAACAAAAATGGCAGGCGGTTATTGAATTTTTTTGCGACCGTCTTCCCCAAGATACCTTCGGGGTCCTGAGATATCAGATGTTGCAGGGATACCCAGCGTCCCTTGTGGCGGGCTAAGGATGGGGCTTTGGGATGTGCCCCCATCCAGAGTTCTGCCTGAGGTCGATTTTCGGTATTCGGCCGGCCGAGCAGCTTCGGAATTGATTGTGTCGAACCCCAGGCATATTCCTGAATCGAATTTTTCAAAAAACAAATGCCCGCCATCTCACTGCTCCGTTTCGCGGACGCAGATACGCTTAAAAAACCATACCAGCGCCGGCATTCTTATGACGCTATTATCATGGCCATTAATGATGCACATGTTAAAAGGCCCACCTGCCTGCAACTGCTTTTTTGCAACAAGGCCCGCTTGGCGGCCATTCTGCCAACCCATTGATAATAAATCAGAAATTCCCTAAGACTTGACCAAAAGCCATTTTTATAATATAAATAATAATAATAGCTAGTTAGTTAAATTACTATCTCAGACGCACAATTTAAGCATCAAAACGCATTCATCGGCGAAAAGTCAACCAAATTCTGAAAAAAGGTTATATGATTGAAATTGAATCTGCGGGCATTACCGACATCGGCAGAAGAAGAGAACTGAATGAAGATTCTTTATTCTACGATGACGGCATGGGGCTTTACGTAGTAGCGGACGGCATGGGCGGGCACAATGCGGGCGAAGTGGCCAGCAAACTGGTTGTCGATACCATCCGTGACTACTTGAATCAGAACTCAAGCCAGGACTCCGTGAAGCATTCGATCAAAGCCGATGATAAACTGTCTGAGGATGCACGCCGACTGCTGACCGGTATACACCTGTCCAACCATGTCGTTCATCAGGCGGCTCAGCAAAACGAGGACTACAGGGGGATGGGGTCAACGGTTTCTGCCGTGTACCTGACCGACGAAACCTTTATTGTTGCCAATGTGGGCGACAGTCTGGTTTACTTGATTCGGGATGGCAAAATTGAGTTGCTTTCTGTTCCGCATACACTGGTGGCCGAGCAAGCCGAACTGGATCCGGAAAACGCTCAATTATTATGGAATGACTTTAAGCATGTACTGACCCGTGCAATGGGTGTCGACAAATTCGTGAAAGCCGACATAAAGGAAATGCCGTTTTTCAGGAACGATATCCTGGTGATTAGTTCAGATGGATTGACCGACAAAGCAACTCCTAAAGAAATTCTTGACCTGGTTGATAATCAACGATCAGACCGGGCCTGCCGTAAACTCGTCGATCTGGCAAATGCCCGGGGTGGTGAAGACAATATTACCGCAATTGTGCTTAGAATTAAATTCGACGCAAAAAATAACCGTAGGATTTCCGGGCGCTTTAAAAACATATTTCAAAAATTATTCAACATCCATTAGCAGCCCGAAAAACAAAAAAATCGAACTGACTTATGCCAAAAATCACGCTTAAATTTAAAAATAACGTTTTAGCCGATTATCATTTGCCACCGGGGTGTTCCCTGAAAATTGGACGCCGCAAAGACAACGATATTGTCATTGATAACCTGGCAGTATCCAGCCATCATGGTAAAATCGATTCTGCCGGCGACGGATTTGTCTACATCGATTTGAAGAGCAAAAATGGCTCTTTTATCAACCAGCAACTGGTCGGCTCGCACTGGCTGCAGGATGGTGATGTCGTTTATATCGGCAAGCATTCTCTTACCTTTGCCTATTTTGACAGTGAAGTCCGACCGGAAGACAAAGAACAAAGCGAAATGGAAAAAACCATGGTGATGGACACCAGTGAGTACCGATCCATGATGAACCCAAACGCTCCCCAGCCGAAAACTGCTGCTCGGCCGGAGTTGAAGCCCGCTGAGAACAGCAAAAAAAAGCCGGTCCGAGGATACATCACCTATCTGGTCGGTGGTGAGGGCACACTGGCCCTCAAACAAAAGGTCACTAAAATTGGCAAAGACGCGTCCAGTGACATCGTCATTAAAGGATGGAATATCGGAAAAACGGCTGCCACCATCAGTCGCACCCGGGATGGCTATTATTTCAGCTATGTGGACGGCCTGGCGAAACCCAAAATCAATGATCAAAAGACATCCAACAAACCGATAAAACTAAATGAGTTGGATATCATCCAGATCGGTCCCGTCAAATTACAGTTTATCGGCAAAAAGCCGAAAATGGAAAAAGCCTCCTGAGCCGTTTTGCGGCGCATTTTTTAACCGGTGAATCCGCGTCCCAAAGTGAATCCGTCATTGTCGTGCGCCTATTCTGAGTGTTGTTATCCTCTGTGTCTTTTCAATTGTTGCTCGCCTGCTGTCAGCGATCCCGCAGTTGAACCCAACATTTTCCCCCGATCGCCGCTTGACGGACGGTGATATTCGAGATACCCATTTTAAACATCGACGAATTATTTCAACCCCAATTCCGGAAAGGATTTGTTTGCCTACCAAAATTCAATGAAAATCGCCTTCATCCATTATCATCTCAAGACCGGCGGGGTGACCACCTGTCTAAAGCATCAGCTAAAGGCACTCAAAAGCGATTGCGATATGTGCGTCATCACCGGCGAGCCGCCGCCTAACAATTTTCCGGCAGAAACCATTTATATTCCGGAACTGGCTTACAGCAGTGTCTATCGTAAGCCGTATACACCCGAAAAGGTCGCGGCAACGGTGATCCAGAAAATAAGGGCTCACTTTAACGGACCCTGTGATATTGTCCATGTTCATAATCCCCTGCTGGCAAAGAATTTAAAATTCTTAAGGTTTTTGAACCTGTTGCAACAAGAAGGCCTAAACCTGTTGCTGCAGGTCCATGATTTCGCCGAAGATGGCCGCGCCCGCCTGTATTTTCACGAAGATTATCCGGTTAACTGTCATTACTGCGTCGTAAATTCGCGTGACTATAAGATTCTGCTTAAATGCGGATTGAAAAAACAAGGTCTGCATCAACTCTTCAATTGCGTGAGTTTACCGCAATTACCGCCTGAACCAGTTGCAGAAAAATCCTTTGTCGTCTATCCGATCCGAGCGATTCGCCGTAAAAATATCGGAGAAGCCATATTATTATCTCTTTATTTCGATGCCCGGGAGAGGTTGTCCATTACGCTGCCACCAAACAGCGCAGCCGATATGGTAAGCTATGAGGCCTGGAAAGCGTTTTGCGTCGATCACCAGCTGCCGGTTGAATTCGATCAGGGGTTGGATACGCCGTTTGAAACCATTGTCTGTTCGGCCCGCTATGTGCTGACCACCAGCATTACAGAAGGTTTTGGATTTTCTTTTCTGGAACCCTGGCTTTATCATAAGTTCGTCAGCGGACGAAAACTGGATGATATCTGCAATGACTTTGAAATTCGGGGAATTCATCTTGATCACATGTACAGCCGGCTGATGGTGCCGCTTGAAGGATTTGATGCAAATGGATTTCATGGCCGATGGAATCGCATGATTTTGAATAGCGCCCGAGAATTTGATCTCCGAATTGATGCAATGCAAATACGAAGAACATTCGAGGCCATCACCGAGGGTGGTTTCATTGATTTCGGTTTGCTCGCAGAACCCTACCAGAAACAGGTTCTGCACTATCTCATGTCAAGCAAAACACATCTGCAAAACCTGTTAGCGCGCAATCCGCTGCTTTCGGAAGTCAGCCATGGAACGGATCAAAAAAACCGCATTGAAACAAACCGCAACGCTATCGTGCGCAGCTATAATATGGACCTGTATCGCCAAACGCTGTTGAATCTTTATGCCCAAGTGGCGACAACACCTGTAAAGCAACGAATCGACAAAAAAAAATTACTGGCTGAATTTTTCGATCTGAAACGATTCAGCCTGTTGAAATGGGGAGATGATGATCCGCAATGATTTGATCAAATCGTATGTGGCACCCATGTCACCTCAGCCCACAGGTCTGTCTCCCGCCGGTCAGCCCGCAGGCGCAATTGAATGTATCTTCTTTGATATTTACGGCACGCTATTTATCAGCGAAGCTGGCGATATCGGTATGGCCCGCCAAACATCGCCCCAAATCTCAAAGCTGAAACAGCTGATCTCTAAATTTGATCTCAATATCGATCCACGGATACTGATCGAAAAACTGCACCGCACCATCGAGGCACGCCACCATCAGTTATCAAAGAGCGGGATCGATATACCTGAGGTCGAAATTGACATCATCTGGCAAAGCATACTGGCATGCAATGATATTGAGCAGGCGCGTAACTTCGCCATCGAATATGAGCTGATTGTCAATCCGGTTTATCCCATGCCCAATCTCGCAAAACTGCTGAAGGCCTGCCGGCAGCAAAATTGTCGCATGGGCCTTATTTCCAATGCGCAGTTTTTTACACTACTTTTATTCGAGTGGTTCTTGGGCGCCGATGTGACAACGCTTGGGTTTAGCCCCGAGCTGATCATTTTGTCGTATCAAGAAGGCTATGCCAAACCGTCACCGGTTCTCTTCGAGACAGCTGCCGCTGCGATTGAGGCCAGAGGCATTGCCAGATCTTCAACGCTGGTTGTTGGCAATGACATGCTCAATGATATATATCCAGCCAAACAAAATGGATTTCAGACCGCTCTGTTCGCCGGCGATGCACGCTCGCTGCGCTTAAGAAAAGATGACCCCCGCTGCCGCAATCAGTCAGCAGACCTCATTGTCACCGACCTTGAGCAGCTAATTGGATATATCGAGTAGGTTCTGGGTTCAACGGTTCAGTGCTTGGCTGCTGGCCAGAAGCCAGGAGCCAAGAGCCAGATGACAAGCACACACGACTGAAATTTATTCATCTCTATTTGAAGAACCGTTCTGTTTGCCAGTTGACCGGTATCCTGATCCTCTTCTGACGGCGATTGCGGAAAATCAGGTAGCCCTTCCGGCGGCCGAATTCGAAAAGGTCACGAGTCAGTTTAACATCCATTTTACAGTATTCGATAATGTCATTAATGCGTCCCTTTTTCCACCACCTTAAAGCCTGGAGCCCATCTGCTGTTTTACTGGTATTCAGCGTCTGCTCAACCAGATGGGCCAATGAAAGCCTGAATCCTAAGTGGTTGTGAATTTCTTCGAGGATATCAATAGTGTTCAGCACCGTAAAATCAAACGATGAATAGCCCTTCAGAACATGATAATCGAATCGTTTGATATTAAAACCGACAACCAGGTCAAAACGGCGAAGAGAAGAAATCAGGTCTGCCGTCTGATTTTCCAAATATGAGCGGAATGTTTTTTTGCGCGCGTCATAAACCACGCCGCAGCTGATGCCCATCCTGTCGGCATGTTGCCAACCGCCGACTTCTGCGGCAGATCGCTGCGTTTCCAGATCGAATACCCCATAAAATAGATCACGAGAAGACTGATTTTGTCTGCGTGGCGGTAAGTCTGCTGGCGTGCGGGATGTCTGCCCCTTTGAAGACGGCCGGCCAAATGTTGCTTGAACACGGCCTTTGGTGGCTTCGCGGGTCTCCAGACGCTCCAATATAAAAACAGCTCCATCTTTATCCATCGGCCGGTTACCGGAGCCGCACTGGGGTGAGTGAACGCAGGAAGGGCAGCCGGATTCACAAGGACAGGACTTAATAACCTTAACCGTGTAGTGTAGCAGGTGCTGCGCGTCTGCAAATGCCGCACGGGTCAAACCGGCACCGTCGGGGATCCCGTCATAAATAAAGATAACAGCGCCGTCCGTTTGGGGATGATAATGGGTGGACATCCCACCGATGTCCTTGTGATCCACCATGACCATCAGCGGAAAGATGCCAATGGCCGCGTGCTCAATAGCGTGGAGCGCCCCCATCAAGTCCACACCCTTTGCATCGCATGCATGCTGAATTGCAGCGGGTATGCTAAACCAGAATCCTTCGGTTTCAAACTGTTGAGGTGGCAGGTTCAATGCGTATTGGCTTAATCGTCGATGGGTTCGGATGCACCGGCGTTCATAATCAGTTACCTGATCTGTTACTTTAATTTTTCCATAATAAAAATTTGTGTTTAATATATATTTTGATGCTTCAATCTTTAAGATCTCCGTTAATTTATGGCTCCTCACACGCGTATAATACGCAACCTGATCCTGGAAAACGGTAATCTTTCGCTGGGGGATATCCAGGCTTTTCACCACAAAGGTATCCCCTTTGTGAAGATATACTGCTCCGGGGTGGGTTTCCCGGAAGGCCCGGTATTCGTCAATTTCGCCGATGGGGCTGTTGGTCCCGGCCGCAATGATCTGAAAGGGATTTCCGGCTCCCCGCAAATTGATCTTTCGGTGAGGCGCTCTGTGCCCCGCGTAAATCGTACGCCCATCTGCACTTCGCAGCAGCTGGCCGTCCTGCTCAAGTTTGGCTATGATTTCAGCTGCAGGCGCATCGGCGATCATGCGTTCTTCGATGTCCAGGGGCAATTCTGTCGCTGCACAGATCAAATGCGGCTTCATGATCCGGGCATTATATGGATTGACGACAGCCGGTTCCGGCGGGCGCTCGACAAAATCCTGCGGATGTCGCATAAAATACTGATCGAGCGCATCTTCTCCGGCAATCAGGATCAACGCTGAATCCTGACCGCCTCGACCCACTCGCCCACCCCGCTGCCAGGTCGAAATGATTGATCCCGGATAGCCCACCAGCAGACAAAGATCCAGATCCCCGATATCGATTCCCAGCTCCAGTGCACTGGTTGAAATGACGGCCAGCAGATCGCCGTTTGCCAACCGTGCTTCAATTTCCCGTCGTTCCTGTGGAAGAAGTCCGGCGCGATAAGCACTGATCCGATCGGCAAAGTGGCCGGATTCAGCGCCGGCCCACATAGCAATCAGTTCGGTCAGTTTTCGGGATTGGGTATAAACGATGGTCCTCAGATTCTGTTCCAGGGCCATTTTAAGCAACCGGATGGCCGTGCGGGCCGGACCAAGGGTTGGATTAAGAAATAGTAAATGCCGACGTCCCCGGGGTGCACTGCTGGTATCCACCACCTCAACGTTCAGGCCGGCGAGTTGATTGATCAGCTGCGCCGGATTGGCTAGCGTCGCCGAGCTGAAGACAAAAGTCGGTGTGCTGCCATAGTGTCGGGAAATGCGATGGAATCTTCTGAAAATCTGGGACAGATGGGAGCCCATCACACCGCGATAGGTATGGACTTCATCGACCACCACCACTCGCAGTCGCGACCAAAAAGCAGCCCATTTTTGATGAAAGGCCATCAATGACAGATGCAGCATCTCCGGTGTGGTAATAATCAAATTCGGCGGTGCCTGACGGATTTTTTTGCGGTGATAGGCGGAAGTGTCACCATCATAAATAGCTGCCGACGGCCTGGCAAATTCCAGGTGGGTGGCCAGCATTTCAAATGTCTGCAACTGATCTTGCGCCAGCGCCTTTAGGGGAAATATATACAGAGCGGTAGCTTCCGGATCTGCTGCAAAACGTTCCAACACCGGAAGGTTGTAAATCAGGGTTTTACCGCTGGCCGTTGGAGTGGCAACCATCACATGCCGGCCGTCACGGATAAGATCAATGGCTCGTGCCTGATGCCGGTATAATCGTTTGATGCCGGCAGCTTCCATCATGGTTTCGATCGCAGGCGGCCACGGACGGATCGGTTCAGCCCACTGGGCCGCTGTAGCCGGCAGGGTCTGGTGATATACTGTCTGAGAACCCAGTTTTTTGGAATTCAACAGCGATTGCGAAAATTTGCTTATGTTGGATTCTAAAGCCATGTGTTTGAGAAACGGTGGAATTCAGAATCCATACGGTTGCCCCTTTTTTAGTCTTTTACACGCTCGACATATTGGCCGGTGCGGGTATCGATGCGAATCAATTCACCTTCCTGTATGAACGGCGGCACATTCAAGACATGACCGGTCTCCAGGGTTGCCGGTTTGGAGTCACCCGAGGCGGTGTCGCCTTTTACCCAGGGATCTGTTTTATCGACTTTCAAATCGATAAAAAACGGCAGCGTGACTTCAATCGGACGGTTCTGGAACAATAGAACATTACAGATGGTGTTCTCTTTTAGAAAATTTCTGGCGTCACCGATTTGTTCTGCAGTAACAAATTCCTGTTCGTAGTTGGTCGTGTTCATAAAACAGAATCGATCCCCATCCGCGTATAGGTATTCCATTTCGACCTCTTCCAGATCGGCAGAATTAAATTTTTCACTGGATCGAAAAGTTTTATCAAATTGGACGCCGGTGAGCATGTTTTTTAACTTGCATTTGTACAGGGCCTGTCCCTTACCGGGCTTGACGAATTCAAACTGGACAACCACATAGGGCTCTCCGTCCAATTCGAGTTTTAGCCCCTTTCTCAAATCACCGCTTTCGAGCATTACTATATACCTCCTTCACTACTATACGCTACCTCAAAGATAAACTTCATATCAAGCGATATCATCGCTCTGGCCCGCTATCGCCATTTCAGCACCACGGACCGCTGCAACCAGCTGTTTGACTTTAGCCAGATCTTTTTTAAACCGGATCGGCTGGCCGTTTTTATTGCGCGCATTGGTCAGGGTGCAGCTGTCGACCCCGGCCGGATGGACCTGTCTGATGCCGTCCACTGCATTTTGCGGGGAAATACCACCTGCCAGGATGACCGGGACAGTGAAGGATTCGACCAGTTTTCGGGCTGTTTTCCAATTACAGGTCTTACCGGTAATACCGACAAAACCCTGCACCGGCTGGCTGCTTTGGTTGCTGCCGGATGTCGCCGACAGGAACGTATCGGTCAAAAAAAAATCGCTGGTGGATTCAAATCGTTTTGCAAAATCCAACGTTGGAACCGCATTGCTACCACCGCTTTGGGCAATCGGTATGGATCGCATCACGTTAACTTCCGGAAAATGGCTTTTAACGGTAGCCTGTAGTTTGATTAATTGATCACAAAAATCCCATAAGCGCTCATGTCCCACCAGGGCCTCACAAAAGTGAACGATATCGGGCTGATAATATTCCAGCGTTCGCAAAACTGTATCCGGACGGTGATACAAGGGTATCAAACAGCTTTTGGCGGCGGATGACCGGATGGTTCGAATGGTCTCTTTTATAGCTGGCTGTTGCCAGTTTTCTTCTGAGAGGATGACGCTGCCGATATGGTTTACATCCAAATCGATCAGTTGTTCTGCCTCAGTCGGTGCCTGAACTTCATATATCTGAACTATTAATCGCTGCACGGGCCAACCGCTGGAAAAATAGTCGAAACGCTCAATTTCAGTACGGAATTCATTTAGAATAATCGATAGAATTCCATCGATAAAATAGTCTCATTTTTAAATCTGAAACGCTCATTTCAAGTTCTATGTTGAGCGCTTGTCGAGGTTGCTGCAGCTACACGGCAGATGATGTTTCGCTATAGTAAACTATGCGAAACGGCATCTAACACAGTAGATGCGGCAAGATCGGCAAGCCCGCAGGGTTTCATATTTAAAAAATTGAATCGATAGAATTCCATCGATAAAATAGTCTCATTTTTAAATTTGAAACGCTCAACATAGACGTTAAATGGTTGACATTTAGTGCCGTCTCTAACATATTCACCCTGAATTCGCAAACCAATGGCCGCAAAATCGTTCATTTCAGAGCAAAATTAAAAATCATATCATTTCAACAGGCTGAAGGACTTCGATAAACCCTATGATACTTATTATCGATTTTGGTTCTCAATACAATCAATTGATTGCCCGTCGTGTGCGTGAGAATAAAGTGTATTGCGTAATTGAACCGCCGTCCATCAAAACCGATGCCATCAGGCGCCTGAATCCTGAGGGTATCATCCTGTCGGGCGGCCCTGCCAGCATCTATGAAAAGGACAGTCCTAAAATGCACCCGGCTGTATTCAAAATGGGCATACCGATTCTGGGTATCTGTTACGGCATGCAGTTTATGGTGGCAGCGCTGGGGGGAACGGTCAGACGGGCCGGGCGACGGGAATACGGTTTTGCCGAACTTCGCATAAAACGTCAAAGCGGTGTCTTCAAAGGCCTTCCCAAAAAGACGCAATGCTGGATGAGCCATGGCGATTCCATTCAGCGCTTGCCCGAAGGTTTTACCCTATTGGGCTCCACCGAAAATACGGCCGTAGCGGCTGCGGCCAATCGGAAAAAGCATCTGGTCGGTGTCCAGTTCCATCCCGAGGTGGCCCATACGCCGTTGGGCAAAAAAATTCTGCAAAATTTTTTGTTTGGCATTTGTGGATGCAAAAAATCCTGGTCGATGAAATCATTCGCCAAGGAAGCCATCCAGGAAATTCGCCAAACGGTTGCTGACAAAAAGGTCATTCTGGGTTTAAGCGGAGGCGTGGATTCTTCAGTAACGGCAATGCTGCTCCATCAGAGCATCGATAAACAGCTGACATGCATTTTCGTTGACAACGGCCTTTTGCGCAAAAACGAGGCCAGCAAACTAAAAACAACTTTTAAGCAGCACTTGAACATCAATATCCGATTTGTCAATGCCGCAGGCCGATTTTTAAAGACCTTGAAAACCGTCACAGATCCGGAAAAGAAGCGCAAAATAATCGGTCGAATTTTCATGGATGTATTTGAAGCTGAAGCCAAAAAAATTAAAAATGCTGATTTTCTGGCCCAGGGAACCTTGTATCCGGATGTGATTGAATCGGTATCGGCATTTGGCGGCCCGACGTCGGTTATAAAATCACACCATAACGTCGGTGGGCTTCCAAAAAAAATGAAATTGAAGCTGATTGAACCCCTGCGCTATCTATTCAAGGACGAGGTTCGCCTGTTGGGCAGGGAGTTGGGGCTGCCGGACGATCTGATCTGGCGACAGCCTTTCCCCGGACCGGGACTTGCTGTTCGCGTCCTGGGCGAGATTACGCGCAAGCGCCTGCGCATATTGCGGGAAGTGGATGATGTTTTACTTGAAGAGATCAAGGATGCCGGATATTATAAAACATTATGGCAATCTTTTGCCGTCCTGCTGCCTCTGAAAAGCGTGGGCGTTATGGGTGACGAACGAACCTATGAATATATCACAGCAATTCGGGCGGTGACGAGCAAGGACGCCATGACTGCCGATTGGGCTAAACTGCCCCACAAATTGCTCGGCAAAATTTCCAATCGGATTATCAATGAAATTAATGGTGTAAATCGGGTGGTTTATGATATCAGTTCCAAGCCGCCCAGTACCATTGAATGGGAATAAAATATAAGGACCGCAATTATGATCGACGACGAACAATATCCCTCATTTAAATTTGAAGGCAATGATGAAGAACCGGATTCCGAGCAAGAGGTCTACCGGGAGGACGTCAAGGACCGCAAAGTTGAAAAACTGAGCCATCGGGTGACCATCATATCGATTCTTATCCCGGTGCTCATCGGGGCAATATTCTACATTGCCTTTCGAGAGATTACCAGTCGCGTCAACCAGAGCCAGGATGTCGGCGCCATGGAAATTCAAACGCTTTCCAGTCAGTTGGAAGAAAGATTTGACGTTTTATCCTCAAAATACAACGACCTTGAAGCTGCGTTGAACGAAAAATTGGCTCAACTCGAAAAAGTCGACCTAGCCATGAAAGCCAATCTTAAAGAGGCCGAAGACACCGTAGCCAAAATAAATGCGACAAAGGCAGATAAAAAAGACCAGCAGGAAGTTGTTGCCAAAATCGATGCGGCTCTGAAACCCGTCCACAAGGAATTAAAAGATCTGGCTGCCATGCGCGATGATATCAAAACGGTTTCTGAGGACATGACAGCATTAAACAAGGACCTCAAACAGCAGCTGTCAACGCTTTCTAAAAACGTCGATAAATCCCTGAGCGATTTAGCACGCATCCAATCCGACATCACAACCCTTTCGGAACGCAAAATGGACAAAGATGCGCTGCAGCTGGAATTGCTAAAAGCCAGAAAAAACTTTCAAAGAGATTTAGATGTCGCCAAGCTGGCAATTGACAAGCGACTCGATTCAATGCTCAGAAAGATAAAGGATCTGGAAAAATTAGCGCAGGCGCCGCTGGCGTCTCCGGGGCCCTCCGACAGTTTTACCGAGCAGGAATTAAAGGAATAACATGGATCATAATTTGCTGGCGGAAATTATACAATCCGTGGCTGACGGTCAGCTGGCAGTTCCAGATGCCATCAACAAATTACGTCACCTGTGTTTTGAAGATATCGAAATTGCCCATGTCGATCACCACCGCTCGTTGCGTAAAGGTTTTCCTGAAGTCATTTTCGGTAAGGGGAAAACCGCGGATCAGGTGATCGGCATCATGCAAAAAATGACCCAGCAGGAAAGCATTTTACTGGTCACCCGCATTGGGCCGGAAAAAGCCGATGCGGTCACTACCCGATTTCCAGGTGCAGTTTATCACCCGGATGCTCGTATGATCGTGTGGATGCGTAAAAAACCGGAAGTGACCGGCCGCGGAACCATTCTCATCATTTCAGCCGGCACATCGGATATTCCGGTTGCAAAGGAAGCGTTTCTGACTGCCCAGGCCATGGGCAACCGGGTAGAAACCATATTTGACGTGGGCGTCTCGGGTCTACATCGACTTTTGAGTCATCGAGAAACCATTCAAAAGGCATCTGTGCTGATTGTTGTAGCCGGCATGGAGGGTGCCTTGCCAAGCGTTGTCGCCGGAATGATCAATCGCCCGGTGATTGCAGTGCCGACGAGCATCGGATACGGTGCCAGCCTAGGCGGCCTGGCGGCCTTGTTTGCAATGCTGAACAGCTGCAGCTCAAATGTTGCGGTCGTCAATATTGATAACGGTTTTGGGGCTGGGTATGTGGCGGCGATGATCAACCGACCATAGGTTCGAATCCTATCAAATAGCTTACAAAGACCTTGGAGTTACATTAAACATTTTAGCATTCTGATACCGGAGTATTGGAATGTTGGCGTAATGGAGTGCTGAAATGCCTAATTGATTGAATTCAAATTTCATGCGTTTTGCGCAACCAGTAATCCAGGTCGCCATCACGCCAGGTGTAAATTTGGAATTTTTATTTGAATTATAGATATCGTCCACGGAAAGGTGGTCTTTTTATGAAGACAGCGGATGCAATTACGACTTTTTCTCAAAGTGAAAAAATTAAGGGCGGGTTGATCTGGGCCTCGCAGACGGTTGAACTTTTCAAAGCGTTGCCTGAAGCAGATAAACCTGGCGCTGAAAAGATCATTAAGGCCCTGATCGATATGATCGGCAGCGAGATACTGATATGCAAAAAAACAGCGCCGAATGAACTCTGGCAGGAAGTTGAAAAAAGTATCGATACGGCTATGGTCATGATCAATTCCAATGTGGCGTACGAAGCCGGCTACCACCTCACTCAGGCCCTGACACAGGTGACCACTATCGGCCAAAGAACCATGACCATTTTAAAAGACAACGGGCTTATGTGACATCGATCACCTGATCATCTGCTGTTTACCCGTCCCTTTTCAATCATGCCGGATGGAATATTCGGCATCTTGAGACAAAATCCCGCAAACACTATTATATTAATTTTTCAAACCGTTTTTCATACGGAGGAATACATGAATAAAAAGCAACGGATCCTGATTTGCATTATCATTCTGTTGCTGGACCTGGCTGTTTTTTTTCTTCCCCTCACCGCCATGTTTCTGGTCTATATCATCTGGCACAATCCGCCCTGGTTCAGGGAATTTTTGCAGCAACTGGATCAGCAGAATCCGTCGGCCTAAATTTAAAGCACATCGGGATATCTGAACAGTTGCAAGTTGGAACGCTACAGGTTTATAGTCGCTGTCAAAAAAACGTTCCGATTGCAGAACGTTTTTTTGCGACAACACTTATGCCGCCATCCTTTTTGGGGAACATTTTAATGATAAGCGCTATAATTTGAGAAAGGAACGAATCGGGTACGGCGGGTTGAGCGGATGTTAATTTTCATAGCATTCGCCCGCCAGTTGGATGGTGAGTGCTGCGCGCGATTGCAGCACCGATAGGGTCAGGTCCATATCGTTTTTACGGGCCTCGTCGGTTGCTTCTATTTTTTGCCGCCAGGCCTTGCTGCCGGTGTAGTAAAATGCATAGCACTTATCGACAGCCCCTAAAAAACAGGGACTATTTTCACCATTGCTTTTTAGTTGATCGATTTCAGTTTTGGCCTGATTCAACAATTCAATGAATTCTTCGTAAGTCACGTTGTTTTCCAGGCTTTGCTGGATGTTGGAAAGCGAGGCCAGCACATTTTCTTCTTCCACTGATATTTTGGGACCCGAGCACGACCAGCCGTATACGATCATACCCAGCAGAACGACTCCGATCAACGTGCATTTTTTCATTTAAATTGCCTCATTTCGCCATGATATAAGCACTCGCGTGGCCTAACGAGCGATCGACTCCTTATATCATAGCGTAAATCAAGGCTCTTGACAAGGTCAATGTTAAATTAACCATTAATTACAGAAAGTTATACTAATCTATTTTTTTATATTTTAATCTCAGCCGGGTTAGATTTTGCGCTACTTCCTGGGGATCACTAAAATTTAACCGGAGGGTGACATGCCGGTACGCTTCAACGATTGGAATGATCAGATTGTCGGCATTACGGTAAAAGACATCTATACGCTTAGAAATACCGCTCACACCCTGCATGCTAAACAGCATGCGGCTCCGATCAAACATGCCGGTTTCCTGCATCGAAGCCATCAGCGCAGGCGGGATTAAGAGATCTTCTTTGATCTGCGACAGACACAACTGGATGCCCTCCTGAATGCCCGTCAAGTGAGTGATTTTCTGAGAATCGTTGAGCAGTAGCCACATATGGCCATTGAACAGCTGATCGGTTACAGTGGAAACATTTTCCGTCCCCAGTGCATGGCCAAAAGAAAACAATAATAGCATCAGCAGGCAAACGGTTGTTTGAAAGATTCGGTCGCGCATGGCGATAACCTCCACGTTTTAGGTTTCAAAAAGAATGGCTATATAAACCTAAACATGTTCCGGTTGCTTTCAATGTCGCCGCGCCATTCGATTGATTCGTTTAACCTGTTCAGCCGGCCGCAGGTCTGCGTATAACGGGATTGATGTTGTTTCTGCCAAAAAAGGATCTGATTTTTGAGAATTGGGGGCAAACGCAAAAGGTTTACGCCACGCGACCTTCAGCAGGCAGGGGGCTCAAGCTGTCTAACATCCGTGCATGCGCCTTTGGTCGGTTCTGGCTTAATTGTCCTCGAGGCAAATATTTTCCCACACATATTCTGTGGGAAGCAGGCGGATGTGGGCTATGTTGATGATCGGTTTTTGCAATTCAGGATTGAATTCATTGAAAACAAGGTCGATACGATCGATAAGGTCTTGGGTCTGCATGTCCTTTAAAATGCCGATAATGGCCAAATCATCATGGATCTGATCGATCAAAAACCTTAAGCGCCCATTGCCGGTTTGATAGTAATCAATACGCTCGTTGATTAGTTTTATATACGCCTGGAGGGTTTGTATTAAACGGAGGTTATTACGAATGCGCAAATTTTGCAGAGCCGCCTGATAAGAATGTATGTCAGCGCGCATCTGCTCGGAGCGGATTTCCGCTTGCAGTTTATCCGACCGCTGCTCCAGATAACGTCTGATTTCAACGGCCTGATCGATTTTATCGATGATCTTCGCTCGTAACAAGGCTATATCGTTTATTCTTCCTTCGAGGGTATGCGCTTTGGCTCCGCCGGCGGCCATCGACGAACATGCGATTGACAGAATGACAATCAGCAAACTATATTTTCCAATTACTAGCAATTTCATTTAAACTCCTGAGTGTTCACAATTGTCCTAACCCGACTGCTGGTGCAAGGCGTCTATTTTTTTGCGGAGGTCTCTCGGGACAAATAATTTCCCACCCGATCGTTCCCACTCCGCCAGGTATTCAATCCCGATCCGCGCTTGGGAATCGGTCGTATCGAGCAAACCCATAAGTTCCAGTTGCCGACCTGGCCATCGTAAAAGGGCTTCTCCGATTTCAGCCGGAAATTCTGTCAGTCCATTTAAAGAAATCCATCGGCCGTCCCACTGAAATAGATAGTGCGCCGCCCGGGGCGAAAGTGCTCTGATGCCATTCATACATATCCAGCTGCCCTTCCATTGACACAGTTGTCTGGCAGCTGCTGGAGTCATCTCGGTAATCTGATTCAGAAAAAGATCTGAAGCCCGCATCCCGGTAATGCACTTTGCCGTTTCAGCCGTCATTTCAGATAGCTCGTTGATACGACTAAAATCTCCAGCACAAATTTGCGCCGATATCATTCGGTTTTTGGAAAAAACGCGTTCAACTGATTCTACATTCTGCTTTGACTGGATCTGCTGCCATATGGTTTCAAGCGATTCCAGATGGGCATTTGTCGGATCAATGGCCAGTTTGTCTGCTGTGGGTCGGTATTCTTTAAGGGACCGATGCATCTGCTGAACATGTCTGTCCATGTCAATTCCGCTGGCAATGGCAGACACCTGAAGATCGGTCATCACCCGTCTTTTTAAGTACAGCAATTCTTCACAGGCTCCCGAAACCCACTCAAGTGGCTTTTCTAACTGTCTGATATAGGCCTGTCGACGCTGGATGGTCTTCAGACTGAAATCGATACGATGACGGTTGATGGCCTGCTGAAATGTCTGGACATGGGCTTTGCGTTGCTCGTCTAAAATTTCTTTTTCCAGTTCTTCAATGCTCTGCTGGTAACGGTTTTTGAGCGCAAGCACTTCTGCCTGTTTTTTCAATAGGGAGTCTCTGAGAGCACTGACTTCATTAATGAGGTCGTCATAAATACCGGCGGTCACCGCGGTGGGAATGTCCACTATTTCTCTTCTTTCAAATTTAAGCGGTTGTGCCTGATCCTCTGATGGTGCCTCAGCCGCGGGTTCGTCCTGCTTTATCTTTGACTTGTTTCCAAAGATAAAAAAACCAGAAAAAAGAGCGGTGATCAAAACTGCAGACACCACTATCTTTGCGATTGGTGATCTGGGAGCTGCAGCATTTAGTGTTGGTTCTGCAGTCTCGGGGATCGAATCCGCCTGATCTTCCATCGATAGATTGTCGACGGGTGAAACATCGGTTGCATCATCATCCGCTTCTGATGCTGTTTCTGTATTTGCTGGCGGGGTCGACGCTTCTTCCGAGACGCTCTGTTGCTGATCAGATTCATCCACTTTTTCGTCAGACAATTCGGATTGAGCAGCGAGATCCATTTCAGTGCTCATGATATCTGCATCATCAGTTGCTAATTCCGCATGCTCAACAGCAGGTTCTGCTGGTTGGCCGTGGTTTTTAATTTCAATCTCATCAACCGAATCACCTGCGGCACGTTCATCATTTGCCATGCCATTCGATGATTGCGATGGCTGTTCATTTGTCTCTGGATCGCCGTCGTCCGGTTCAGGGCGATCCAGGTCTTGTGCCTCTTTACCAGGCGGAATTTCATCCGCATCCGAAGAAGCATCATCGCCCTTCCCTTCTCGAGGTTCATTCGGACTGCTTTTAGCTAATTTTTCCCCACCGTGGTGGCGATTCGGTTGCGGGTCCGGGTCGTCCGGGGGGTGGTCTACGGGATCGCCTTTTTCATCTGTCTGACGCGTTTCGGCTGAATCGGGTTGGTCGGTTTTCGCAGTTTCCAATGTGTTGTCGTCTGGGGCAATCGGTTCTGCATCCGCATCTTCAATATCTAAATGATCACTTTCAGTATTTTTCGTAAAATTATAAGATAATTTAACTTTTTTGTTTTGTAAACTTTGGTCTGAATCAGCGCTTTCGGCGTCCGATGGTTCAGATTGGCCGAGTTCTGCTGTTTCTTTTTCTGTGCTGTCCATAATTGATTATCCCGTTTGACGTCTGCGCAAGAGATTCCATAGGGTACTATCGGCAGAACAGGAATTTTCTTAAGCCAATTTGTTGATATCACTTGATTTTGCGGTAAGGCGGGCATCTGCTGATAGTGCATCGATAGGCTGAGGTGTCAAGCAGAGGCCCAGGTGGCCGGTTACAAGCGGATTTCGTTACCGGGATTCACCTTGACATATACCACAAAGTAGGATATAAATAACTAGCGCAAGGAAGCCGACTACCGCAAGGCGTCGGGGGGCAGTCCAGCCTTTCCATACTTCCTTGTGCATTTATTACCGGCAATTCAACCGACGTTGACGGCTTGCTCCGGACAGAGCCATACCGGGCCGGTCTCAGGCTGCTTTTATATCGTCAACCAATCGGCTAAATTGTGCAAAATAGGCTTCCCAGCTCTGCCAGGCCGTAAAATCATAAATGGGATGGGTTTTTTGAAGGTCTTTCAGCCAGTCCTTTTCAGCATCCATGCGACCGTTGTCCAGTCGCAATGGAAATAAAACTGTCTTATTGCGATGGCGCTCTTCTTCGATGGCGGCCGCTACTTCTTTTTGAATCCATTGGCTTTCAACGGAAAATTTTGATAAGACCACCAGCAGTTTATCCTGTACCCGAATCAGCTGATCCACCTGTTGTCGAATGGCATCCCCCATCTTCAGTTCTTCAGGTGCATACCAGCAGCGGACGCCTTCTCGCTGTAAGTCATCGCCAATTTTTTCAATAAAATTGCGATCATTTCCGGAAAAGCTGATAAAGCAGCTATTGTGCCTAAAGGCTTTTTCGTTCAAATAACCGGTGTAGGAAATAAAGTGTTCCGGAACACCTGCGCCCCTTAAGAATTTTTCCGGGATGCTGCCCTTCGAGCGATAAATAGTATCGACACCAATGGTAGACGGACCGAAATGCTTGACGGCATTTAACCCGACGGTTTCGCTCAAATCGTTGTCACCAAAACAGCTCCAGGCAACGAACGCTTCTTCAAGGTTGCTCTGTTTGAGTTCGGCTTTTGTTAGATTGGCCTCAATCAAATTGGCACCACTGAGATTGGCTCCGTTAAATCCGGCTTTGATTAAATAAGCCCATCTAAAATCCGCCCGCTGACAATCAGCGTTAGATAGATCCACGCTGGATAAATCTGCTCGGATGAAAATAGCGCGTTTCAGGTCGGCTTCACTTAAATCAGCCCCACTGAGGTAAGTCTCGCTGAGGTTGGCCTCGCTGAGGTTGGCCATATTGAAAATCGCGCGACTGAGGTTCGCCCGCCGCAGGTCGGCACGGTTAAGGTTGGCACCCCTCAGATCGGCCCAGGTCAGATTCGCCCACCTGAGATCGGTTTCGCCCAAATTGGCGCCTTTGAGATCTGCTTTGTTTAAATCAGAACCCGCCAGATCAGGTTCAGTGCCGGCATTGTCCGTGCGCCATTGATTCCAGGCTGCGACACCTTGCTTGAGGATTTCTAAATGTTGGGGAATAGCCATTGCGCATCTCCTTATTCATCCGAATCATTGCAACCGTTAAGCAATTGTCATCACCGGTCGGGTTTGCAAAACAATTTGCACAGTTGCTGATCTATACTATCGGCCCTTTTGAACAACATCTTGAATCGTCAACTATTCTTGTTGTGATCTACATAACCCCTTAGAAATATGTAATATCCTGCCCATTTTTGTTTAATTTAATTCTTAAAATCTTTTGAGTAAAAAGATTGATGTATAACGTAACTTTCTTTAATTTCAGCAAATTTTACTAAAGAAGGAATTGGCATGGTTTCTGCAAAATTCTCATCAGGGAGAGGCATGCACGACTATAATTCCGTCAGAGGTGAGTGAAATGGAGGCCAAAAAAATAAAAGAGGCGCCGGCAACTGTTATAGATGTCGAATCCGAGGTTGATATTGAAGAAAGATCCTTAATTCTTCTGGAAGGCAAACCTCGCAAAAAAATTGATGAGACGATCAGCACACCCCACCAGTATGTTAGCCGTTATCATTACGAAACCCGCAACCTGGGTTGCTTTCTCGAATTATGTCCGCACTGTAGAAAACCATCGGTTTTAGCGTTGCGCACCACGGTGGTCGATTCGGCCATCGGGTATCTCAACGAAAAACAGGAAATCAGAGACCGGCGGGCCGGGCGCCGTCGAATCGGATTCCTCATTGCCGGTCTGATCGGCATCGCCGGCGGCCTGTATTATCTGTTCTTTCATTTGATATCGGGTTTTCGATTTTAATCAGGTTCGTTTTTGGGCCATCATCACCCCAACAAAAATCTTTACCTGGAACTCCGAAACGTTTATGTGATCATATCGGCAATCACTCAACTTTTGTTAAAGATTGTCGGCACGGAAAGTATTGCAGTCCAGCACTTCACCGCCTTTCAAACCCTGCTTGAACCAGCGCACACGCTGGGCTGAGCTTCCGTGGGTAAATGAATCCGGCGTTACGTAGCCTCTGGTTTTACGCTGCAGCCGATCATCACCGATGGCACTCGCCGCTCCCAGAGCTTCCTCGATATCGCCTTCCTCTAAGATCTGGCGGGCTCGGTTGGCATGGTATGCCCAGACTCCTGCAAAACAGTCTGCCTGCAACTCCTGCATCACCGAAAGCCGATTGCCCTCCACCTGGCTGACGCGACTTCGCGCCGAGTGAACTTTTTCCGATATTCCCAGCAGGGTTTGGACATGGTGACCGATTTCATGGGCAATCACGTAAGCCTGGGCAAAATCGCCCGGAGCACCGTGACGGTTTTTTAAATCCTGATAAAAACTCAGATCAATATAGACTTTTTGATCGGCCGGACAGTAAAAGGGCCCCATGGCCGCCTGGGCAAAACCACAGGCCGATTGCACGGCTCCGGAAAACAGCACGAGCTGGGGCTCCCGGTAGGTTTTGCCCATCTGGTTGAACAAATCGTTCCAGGTGTCTTCGGTATCGGCCAGAACGACCGAGACAAACTCGGCCAGCTCATTTTCAGCCGCGGGAATCTGCCGCGTGGTCTGCTGGGTGCTGACACTGCTACTGGGGCCTGGTTGACTAAGGAATATGCTCGGGTCAACACCAAAGTACATGGCAATCAATGCAATCACAACGATACCGATACCGCCCCCCGCGGCTTTGCGTGATACACGCACCCGGCGCCGATCCTCAATGTTTGTGCTTCTTCTCCCACTTCTCCATCGCATGGTATACCTCCAAAATGATGGGATCGCCAAAAATACTTTTCTCTATACTATTTGCACTTTCTTACAGAACTCAAGTATGGCGTCAAAAAATGGCATAACCATATGAAATATATTGATATTCAGATTATATGAATTACAAGAGACTTATCGGACGGACCCTGTGCTGCAGGCAAAACACCCAAATGCAAGGGTATTCAACTCAAAATCATTCCGACCTACTTAGGCGCCTTCACAAGTGCATCTGCTATAACTTAAGGATGGGTGAACAGAATTTTATGACCGCCCTCTTCTTCGAACAAGCTGGCAAGGGTGAGGATTGTATGCGGTTTATCATTTCCGCTTCTGTCGTTTGCGCACCACATTGATCAGGCTGCCTGCCAGAATCATTTCGATCTGGCGTTTGCTCAGGCTGTGCTGCGTGTCATAGGCTTCATTTTTGCCTTTGTTGCAGACACGAATTTGTTTGCCCTGGCGCAGGTTGCGAGGGGCATCTTTAATTTCGAGCGTGTCGTCTGGTTCAATGTGACCGTAGTCATCGGGGTTCACAAAGGTCAAGGGTAGGATTCCGAAATTGATCAAATTCTGCCAGTGAATCCGCGCAAAGCTTTTGGCGATGACGGTTTTCATACCGAGATAACGCGGAGCAATTGCTGCATGCTCGCGACTGGAGCCCTGACCATAATTGTTGCCGGCGATAATGATGAATCCCTGCTGCTGGTGCTCCACAGCCCGATCATAAAAACGGTCGTCCAGCCGTATGAAAGCATATTTGCTGATTTGCGGGATATTGCTGCGATAGGGCAATATCTGCGAGCCGGCCGGCATAATCTCATCGGTGGATACGTCATCTCCGGCCTTTAACAAAACCTGCCCCGAGATGCTATCCGCCAAAGGCTCAAAGATGGGCAGCGGTTTGATGTTCGGCCCCTTTTCCAACTCGATGCCATCTCCTGAACGTGGCGGCGCTATCAGCATTTGGGTATTAATACGGATCTCATCCGGTTCGGAAAAATGGGGATATTCTGCGGGCAAGGTACGCGGATCGGTGATGACGCCGGTTAATGCAGAGGCTGTCGCGGTTTCCGGGCTGCATAAATAGACCTGGTCGTCTTTGGTGCCGGACCGCCCCGGAAAATTCCGTGGAACCGTTCGCAAACTTATTTTCCCGGTCGCCGGGGCCTGCCCCATACCGATACAGCCGCCGCAACCGGCCTGATGGATCCGGGCTCCACTGCGGATCAATTTTTCCAGCAATCCCAGATTCGTCAGATTTTCCAGAATTTGTCTGGAGGTGGGGTTGACGTCAAAAGAAACGCGCGCATGAACTTGTTTATCATCTACCATGAGTGCGGGTACCGCGAAGTCTCGCAGTCCCGGATTGGCTGAAGATCCAATATACGCCTGATAAATTTCACGCCCCGCGACTTCCCTGACCGCCACCACATTGCCGGGACTGCTGGGCAGAGCAATCAACGGCTCCAAATCGGATAAATCGATTTCATCTTTCTCATCGTAGAGGGCATCCGCATCGGGCTGAATGGAAGTCCAGTCTTGCTCCCGACCCTGAGCGCGCAAAAACCGCTTCACACTTTCGTCCGACGGAAAGACCGTACTCGTGGCGCCCAGTTCGGTTCCCATATTCGCGATCACATGCCGGTCCATCGCCGTCAGACATTTTAGACCCGGGCCATAGTATTCAATTACCTTGCCGAATCCGCCGTCAACACCATGGCGCCGCAGCATCTCCAAAATGACATCCTTGGCGCTGACCCAGTCCGGTAATGCTCCGGTCAGCTTCACTCCCATGACCGCAGGCATTTTGATGTATATGGGTTCTCCGGCCATGACTAGCGCAACCTCAAGGCCGCCGGCTCCCATCGCCAGCATTCCCAGCGCTCCCGCCGCCGGTGTGTGGCTGTCGGAACCCAGCAGCGTGCGACCTGGAATTCCAAAACGTTCCATATGAACGGGATGGCTGACACCGTTGCCCGGGCGGCTATACCAAACACCGAATTTCTGGCAGGCGCTCAAAAGATACAAATGGTCATCAGCATTTTTAAAATCGGTTTGCAGCAGGTTATGATCGACATATTGAGCGGAAAGCTCGGTTTTAACCCGTGGAATTTGCATGGCTTCAAATTCCAGCATGACCATTGTGCCGGTGGCATCCTGTGTTAGGGTTTGATCAATACGAAGGCCAATTTCTTCCCCTGGCTGCATGCGCCCATCCACCAAATGAGCTTCAATTAGCTTTTGGGTTGCATTCTGTCTCATTTATCCTCCTCCAGCGGGTGAACACATATTACGGTTTTTGCACCTGTTGATGAATGTTCGGCCTATGTTGCTGCCTAAGGCAACATTCGTGTACCGGCATATAGCAGAGGTCCTCATACTGATCGTCTTGATTGAGAATGTAACAGCAGCAAAGATTGGTATGCCCCTCAGAATCCGTTTGCTTTAATTTACATTTGAAGATAAAAGATCGTGGGTCTCCAAGCCGAACAAGATCTCACATACCCAATAGTAACCATTAATTTATTCGATGGGGAAAAAATGAGGTTTTTCTGAAAAAGTACGGTTTGCAAAAAAAAGGAAGCAGTCACGCCCCCTTGAGCACAAAATAACGTTCATCATGAGTCGAGGCTGTCGTGCTTCCTTATAGTCGAAAATTAATTCAACATGTCTTCATGTCAAGGACAAACAGCTCAGCTTTTGGCCGACTTTTTACGGCCACTTGAACTCGGCATGAAGGCAATGTTGCTGTCACTGCATTGTTGATTTTATGGGGTGCCCGGTGCCATAATTGAACCGTATTTATCATTTTACCAATCCCCGGCAATGTTGTACTTAAAATCTATGCGTTTTTTGCTTACATCCATATAAAAAGACCGGACATTGCATCCGGCCTTTTTTTATATACCTATTCAGGCAATATATATCAGCAGCAACTTTCAAATCGGCAACTCGACATGTCTGATCCGTCACAACAGTATGTTCCAACAACGCAACCACAGCTGTCTACGACATAATAACAACAAGAATTTGCTGCAGACTTATCGTTCTTTTTCTTTTTATCGCTTTTAGCCATACTTTCACCCCCTCAGTATTCTGCATCTTTTCCTACCGATTTCTCATGGCGAAGCAGAAAGTTTGACGCGCTTTGATCAATCACAGGATTCATCAAATGCGTATGAGGTGCAAAATAGATCCGTTTTTCTCAGGTAAATCTACCTGATACAGTAACGTAACTACCATTTTACGGTATGTCAAATGCACCCGGTCATAAGCGATTTCCCTGTGCGGGATGGGAGCTAAACCCATATTTATACTGATCATTCACGTAAAAAAATGATGCTGTATATTGGGTAACAGTATGATAATATTTATAAAAAACTAAGTTAGATTGATCTTTCGATTGATTATGATAGAATAGACAGTAAAATGGCTTGAGGAACTCCAGAGGAAATTTACACCCCCGATCGATATTTTTCGTTCATGACGACGGTCGATTTTTCGTTCATGACGACGGTCGGATTGCTATGGCCGCATGTGTAGTGAGGTAGAAAATGAAGAGAATCTGCTCCTGGTGCAGTAAAGAAATGGGCAGGGTCGATTCGCAAGACGGCTCTGAAAATGTGATCACTCATGGAATCTGCGGGAGCTGCAGAGACAATGTGTTATTCCAGATGGGTGTTGACCTTGGAGTGTTTCTTGACAGCCTGAAACTGCCGATCGTCGTGGTTAATCGGAAGGGAAAAATTGTTACCGGAAACAATCAGGCAAGGCAGTTGTTCGGAAAGAAATTGACGGAGATTGAGGGATACAAGGGAGGCGAGGTATTTGAGTGTTCCCATGCTCGATTGCCCGAAGGATGCGGAAGCACAACTCACTGTTCAGGCTGTACCATAAGGAGAACCGTGATGGAAACCCATGGGACAGGCAGAAGTTTTTTAAGGGTTCCCGCCACCCTCAACCGCTATTATCCAGAGAATTCGAAGAACGTTAGACTGCTGATCTCCACCGAGAGGCTTGCTGATCTGGTTTTGCTGAGGATTGATGAAATGTGAACGAAAACTGGACCTCAACCGCACTTGGCACCAAACAGGGATACATCTTCGCTGTCCCGAACAAGACCCGACGTTTCTGTAATCGAATCCTCCGTTTTATCTCAAGCGGGATTACCGCCCCTATTCTACTTTCTACTGTTGAACATCGATGTTCGGAAACTGTTTGAAATACCCATCGGTCAAAAGTTTGACGAAGTGTCGTTCAATAGTTGATGAGTTTTCACATTAAGTCGTACATATCTATTTAAAATTTAATACAATACAGTCCTACCGCTTTTGGCACAATTCCTGCTTTTTCTTCAACACATCTCGATTAAATTCAATCGCAAATTATAAAGCTTTACATGTTAGAGGAGGTCAGGATGAGATTTTTGCATTTATTCGGAATTTTTCTAGTCGCCTCAATTTTGCTGGTCAGCTGCGCGACACCGAAAGGTAACACCATAGAGGATAAAAGAAACTATGTTTTGAATATGAAAAATGAAGCCTTAAGTCGATTATACAGAGAATACCCGGAAGCCAGAACCAAAATAAAGAATGCCGCCGGGCATGCCGTTTTTAGCAGCATCAACACAAATTTGTTTCTCTTTAGCAGCGGCAATGGATACGGGATCGCGATTGACAACGCAAGCGGCAAAAAAACTTACATGAAAATGAACTTTATTGGCGTCGGACCGGGAATCGGCCTTAAGGATTTTAGGGCTGTTTTCATCTTCAAAAATAAATATGTTTTTAACGACTTTGTTGAAAAGGGCTGGGAATTTGGCGGTCAGGCGGATGCCGCTGCGAAATCGGGTGAAAAGGGCATGGCTGTCGGCGGCGAGACGTATGTCGAGCAAGATATTGAAATCTATCAAATGACAGAAGCCGGTGTCGCCCTTCAGGCCACCATTGCCGGAACAAAATATCGCAAAGATACAGGACTCAACTGAAAAACCCTCAAAAGCTGCTTTAATGCACATCCCGATTGTGCCTATCGATGTTATCAGGCCATAACACCAGAGAGGTATTTGATTGCGCCTTTACTGAAAAGGCTTGAACAATGATGGGTAGTTGGTCTTTGGCATTCTCCCTCCTTTGCAAACCGTCTGCATTGGATAAAAACAGTTAAATGGTTATTGGTAGACGGGCATTTCCCCGTTTACGGTTCCAATTTTGGATATTTCATCTAATTTTCGCCTGAATTTTTTATTCGGCCCTGTGCTGCTTCTCATAACAGGGAATGCAAGCGGGCTTATCATGCCATTGCCGGATGCGCGACTCCATGACGCTCTCACCACAGAATGCACATGGCACCGACTCAAGGATCTTTGCCGGTTCAGGCTCTGGAATGGATGTTTGGGATATCGAAAGAATGCTGTCTTTGGGAGCAGATAAAATCCAGTCGGTAAGCGCACGTCGGTCTTCGTGAAAGCCCTCTGGAATTTGATTCCTATGAAAATGCACACGGACACCGGATCGGGACGATCTGCAGTAAATGGTATAAACCTGCTTACCGTAGTCTCGAAACAACAGATTCCCTTTGCCGAACGTGCAGCCGGTCACACACTGCACAGCGTCAACCCCGCAGGCGTCATTTTCCACGATTGCCACCAGTTCTTCGTCTTCAGCACGAATCGATTCAAGTCGTTCCATTGCAGCTGTGGCCATTCTGTAACCCATGGCAAGCCCAGGACATTCATGACCGTGAAACTGGATAATCTCCTCGTATGTCATTTGATACCTCCTGTTGTCGCGAATCCAAGAGACAAATTCACTTCAAACTATCGGTTTCATGTTGCCAATGCAAGATAAGGCAGTTTTATTTACCACCAAACGGTATAAACCTAAAAGATGATTCTCTTGTTATCAGTTTACAATATTTGCAAAATGAAACGGCGCAAAATACTTGTGTTTCACGGATGATATCTGCAGTTTAGGCTCACCTTCGATTAGCTGGATATCTATTAGGGCGGAGGGCAGGAGAGGCGCGGAGCGCCGTTGCCTGCACCGTTTTGTTCTGCCGGCTTCTTATCACGGAAAGCTTATTTCGCTGGCTGTGGGGCCGGCGGAGTCCAATTGCCCTCGATGATCTGCCATTTCGGCAGATAGAGTCGAATAGCGTAATTCCAGCCCTCAGTGATCGGTAGAAAATTCGGCTGCCCGGAATCCCCACCAAAGTGGATCGTGACACTCCCGTCATCATTGGGCTTGGCTGTGACGTTATTCACGGAATACGCATTGAATTTGTTCGGCGTGAAGAATCCATCTTTATTATAAACGGTCACGGACCAGAATGCCTGCACAGGAACGTCCTTAGGCATTGTAAGCGTTTGGGCAGTCACTCCATCGTTCTGTTCTGGTGTTATCACGAAATACTTCGCGCCACGTGGCGGGTTCCCTCCCCATCCCATGGCGCAAGCGGCAAGATGAATGATCGGATCAACTTCACCCCGCTTGCCAAAACCGGCAGAAAAATCAATAAGTTGAGAAGCGAGTGCGTTGACTCCATTTCGTGTCTTTTCGAGGGACTTTGTATCCCAATCGGGCAATTCCAGTTTTCCCGAAGAACTCTGCTCGGCCTTGATTGCATTCTGCAGGGCATGAGCCGCCTTCATGTCGGCAGGATCGTTTGGGTCCGCGAAAGTCCGGAACAGTATCAGCACATAGCGGGTACCCACGCTGTCCAGCGAAAGGGTGATTTTACCGCCACCTGTCTTCAGAACTGGGTTGTACATGTCTTGATCTATGACAAGCATGGATTGAAAGCGGTCAGAGGGATCAGGCTTCGTAATCGTTACCGGCTCGATGAGATCAAACACACCCATGGAGTACAACGTGTCTCTGTTGCCGCGAATGGTGGTCTGATTCTTAACCGAGTACGGCTCGCGCATATGTAGAAACTTGCCAATGCCGCCGGCCTTCTCGGCATAGTCCTTGATTTGCATGTCGCTCTCTGCTCGGATGTAGTTGCCGAGATTTACCTCCACGCTCCCAGCGTGGAGTGATGTAGCTGCGAGCAACGTGAATGTCAAGGTAGTGATCAGGCACATTTTGCTCATCATGAGTATTTGTCCTCCTGTTTGGGGTGGTTGGTTGAGATTAGAACAAGTGTGGCATATCTCCTCTAAGGAGACAGATCTCCTACAGTTTGGGTTCTGCGCTCAGGATTCTAACTATATGTGAAACATTGAGATAAGACCTGAAAAATACCAAAAGTACAGATTTGCTAAAGTATCACAACATTTATCCGGGCTCAAAAACCTTTGATTTGTAAGAGTAATTTGTATTTAACGTACCAAGCTAAGCGCCCTGTTAGGTGGAAACCTGTTGCCGCTCCAAGACTGAGAGTCAGGGCCCGCGACTGTTACTGGTTTACCCCCGCCATCCCTTCAGGCGTGTATCGATCCCCGAGCACCTGATCCGCCAATTCATTGAGCGTAGCTCGATTCTCCTCTGTAAGGCGACAGTCAATTGCCCCCAGGTTGGTTTGGAGATTGGCGAGCTTGGTCGTGCCTGGAATGGCTACAACATGATCTCCTTTGTCCAACACCCAGGCCAAAGCAACCTGCGCTGCCACGCATCCCTTTTGGGCAGCAATCTCCTTGATCGCTTCCACCAGTTTGAGGTTAGTCTCGATATTTTCCGGCTGAAACCGAGGTTGCATCTGGGCCCGGAAATCAATCTCGCTGGTGGGCCGGTCTTTGAATGAGGTGTAGCGTCCGGTCAGCATTCCCCTGCCTAAGGGCGAGTAGGCTACCAAGCTGATGCCAAGCTCCACACATGTGGGGAGTATGTCCTTCTCAATATCACGGCTAAATATCGAGTACTCGGTCTCAAGGGCGGCAATGGGATGAACAGCATGTGCCCGCTCAATCGTCTTGGCTGAAGCCTCTGACAAGCCAACAGCCCCGATCTTGCCCTCTTGTACTAACTTCGCCATCTCACCCACGGTATCCTCGATTTGCGTGGCCGGATCAACACGGTGAAGATAATACAGGTCGATCTTTTCGGTACCCAGACGCTTAAGACTCTTTTCACAAGAGTTCCGGACATTGGCCGGAGAGCCATCCACCCCCACGAAGGCGCCCGTGGCCGGGTCCCGTTGGGGACCGAACTTGGTCGCCAGAACAATTTGGTCCCAACGCCCGGCAAAAGCCTTACCCAGTAGTTGCTCGTTGTGTCCTTGGCCGTAGAGTTCCGCCGTATCAAAATGAGTGATACCCAGATCTACGGCATGGTGGAGTAGATTGATGGCCTCCGACTCTTGCATGGGTTCCCCGTAAAACTCGGAAAGTCCCATACATCCAAGTCCAATGGCCGATACTGAAATCCCTGATTGCCCAAGATTACGTGACAACATAACGCCTCCTTTACCTTTACCCTTAAACCTAGACTTGATCCCTAGTCGCTCATTTAGCACCTAACTTATTTATTATGGCTTCTCTTCCTTTTCTTGGTTAAACGAAAAATATATTACAATCGCAGCGATGATTGCATAAAGGGCCATGCCAATAAACATAAGCAAGCTACCATCCAGTGTATAGGTGCCTCCAGCCCCTGCCGGCATTCGATCTATCTTGCCTGCTATTGAGGTAATTTCGCAATCTGTCAAGCTATCAACTTGGGATAGCGCTTCTGTTGGATTGATTCCATATGCTTGCATTCGTGCCATCACGTCCGCCCTTCCGAGAAAGGCTTTTACTCGCGCCCGGGCCGAAAACCGTTCAGAATCCTGATTAATTGCATACTGAGTGTCTAACATAACGGCTCTTGCAGGGGATAACGGAAAATATAGAAAAAATGTAGAAATTAACATGACTAAACAAATAGATTTTCTGTACCGAAATAACTTTTTCATATATTCCCTTTGGATATTCTTCAACTCAGTTTTTTTAATTTTTTGCCGATTTGAAAGGCATCTGCGATTTTTTCACCGATTTGATAATAGGCTTGAATCCCGCTGCCATAGATAAAGGGCTCAACTTTGACCATATCCGGCAATCCATCGTCGGTTAGAGCAGCTTGATCTACTTTAACATCAATTATTTCGCCGATAAACTGGGTGTGCAGTCCGATTTCATAGGTATGAATCACCTTGCATTCCAAGATCATTGGAAATTCATCTACATAAGGGGCATCCACCAGATCGCTTCTTACAGGAGTAAGACCCGTGGTTTCGAATTTATTTTCCCGTTTACCTGAAGCTATGCCCACATAATCAGCTTCTTTGACGTATTTAACTGATGGGATGTTAATGGTGTAGGCCTTTCGCGCCATGATATTCCCATAAGTGTAAGTGGCCTTCCGCAGAGATACAGTAACTGCGGGAGGTTTTGAACAACAGATTCCGCCCCAGGCGATTGTCATCAGGTTCGGTTGATCCTTTATGTCGTATGATCCCACACACCATACTGGATTGGGAAAGGCCAACGTTTTCGCACCGAAGGATTTTTTCATCACGGCTCCTTTCTAGAGATGTCCTGTATTATCTAAACGGATTTTGAGCAACTAACGTATTTGATTTGATATTGAATCAATCTTAACTAGAAAGCAACCTACTTTAATCTTTTAAACGTATCCCGCGAAGTTATTCGGCAGAACGTCAAAAAAGAAGCAGTCGAAGCCAAGGATCACCGGGTGAGGCCCATGGTCGATCGGCTTTGCCGGATTTTTAAAATTAAACTTTCAGACCTTCCCGCAGGAGGTGATATTGAGATTTGCCGCCGGTTCATGTCACCCATATTTAAAATGGGAAAGTGCTACGATGATACCGTGCCGACCCTTTGTCTGCTTAAAGAAAGGGGAATTAAAACTGCTATTGTTTCCAATGCCCCTTGGGGCTGCCCGGCCCAACTATGCCGGGAAGAGGTGGAGCGCTTGAACCTTGTCCATCTGATAGATGACATTATTTTTTGCACTGATATAGAGTGGCGAAAGCCTGCTAGACAGATTTTTGAATATGCTTTGCTTCGATTGCAGGAAACCCCTGAACACTGTCTTTTCCTTGGCGATCATCCGGAATGGGACTTTGAAGGCCCACGATCCATCGGCATAAAATAAAATGAAAACAAACCTGCAAAAAGCGATATTGCGCCTAACAGCACTTTATATTCTCTAACTTTTCTTTTATCGTTTTGCATGGATGTATAAATGTTTTTCAAAGATAATTTTTATTAGATTTGCTGACGTAAGATGCCAAATTTGTCAAGCCCTGACAGTTATGTATTGCTGCTTAAAGTCCAATAGTTTTTTGCTTCATTCAGATTGGTTGCACACAGCCGCCATCTACAACCTCTTTAATTTACCGGCATCAAAACGTAATCCAAATTTTAATACCCATCATTGATTTTTCTTCTTCTCATCAACATCGACCTCGACACAAAGGGCGGAGCTGCTACGATAAGGCAAGACACCTTCCACTTGAACTACACGTTTGGGTCCAGGCTTAGAAGCTCCAGGAACCCTAAAGTTCGTAACATCGATAGGCTCAATGGGGATTTCTCTGGGAGGATCTATCTGCGGTATCCAATCATAAGGGATCCGATAAGCCCGGTAGACCATATTTACGTTGAACAATTTTCCCCAATAGGGGCTAATGTATTCCCAAACGATCTTATGGTTCCGGGTCAGCTCGAATATTCGGCCACCGGAGCCTTCGGTGATCAAAGTGTTGCCGTTGGGCAGGCGCTGGGCGGAACTGATAAACGGGCTATAGAAACGGTTGCTGTCCACGGGTTGCACAAGCCCTGCCTCCTGCGGGGTGTATTGCCAGACGATTTTTAGGGTGGTGGGATCGAACTCCAGAACCCGGGAATAGTCCCGTAAGGCATTTTTAAGGCCCATAATAGAACCGGGATTGGGAGCGCCGTAACCGGCCCATCCGCCGTTGTCAAAAATCAGGATATGGCCTTCTCCCGGCAAGCCCCGGGGAATCATGTGGGCGTGGTGTTGTCCGATTATCCATCCCAATTCCTTTAAGGCCTGGCTGGCATTATAATCTGGACCGATTTTCCAAACGATACTGCCTGTGGCCTTATCTGTGATCGCTGTGATGTTCGTCTCGCGGGCACACCAGATAATGTTGTCTGGATGAAATCGTTTATCCCCTTGCTCATACCATTTATTCGGTCCCAGAAGAGATATTGAGTTGATATGCATCCAATCCCCTATCCCGCCACCGATGGGGCGCATATTAGGGTTGCGGCATAGAATATTTTTGGCCTCCTCGCTGAAACCGAATTCGTCAAAATGCTCGCTACAGACCCACTCCCAGATAACTTCTCCTTCCCATGTCGTTTCGATGATCACATCGTCCAGCAGGTGTTTGTCGGAAATATCACTATTTTTCAAATTCTTGTGGGAAAGAATCATCGTCTTTCCTCCGTCCACCAGGGGCTCCATCTCCGGCACATAATAACCCACGGGGTTCCCCTCCCGCTGGTAGTCGTGATGCTGCCGGGCCATCCATTGAGATTCCTCGCCAGGATCTTCTATGAATTCCTGCTGGTTGAATTTCCAGACGACATTTCCGTCCCAATCGACCTGGACGAGATCCACATAGTCTTGCATGCCATAGGCAGTGTTCCTTTCACCTGAGCTGCCGATCAGATGCCCACCCGGCAGAACCCTGTTAGGCATACCGTGAAATCCCTTCCAGAGCTGGACTTCACTACCGTTCATATCAATCAACAGGGCACCGATTTCCTTGGCTTGAAAGATTGTGTAGCCATTATAGCACTTCTCGGGATTGTAGATTGTCGTGCCGGTTGGGTAGATGCTTGGATATGTCATTTTAAACTCCTTTAGTGCTACGAGTGCTCAAGATTTCTCTATTTCCGTATAGACCTGGTGCCTTCTGGCAGTCATCCGATAAGACAACAGGTCCTTTAGCGTCAGTTCTTCGAGGAATTTGAGTCGTTCATCCGAAGCCTGCTCCCGCCTGAAAGGACGCAATAGATAGGGTTGTCGGTTATCACCGGTTACTTCTTTGATAAGCTCGGCCGCTTTCCCGATCTCATCAGGCGTAAGATAGCGGATTTCAACCGATCCAGCCTCTTCGGTAATAAGGGGAGCAATCTCCGTCTCAAATCGGTATTCAGAAAAGCGAGGAACAAGGCGGATGGTCTTTCGGATTTCCGCTTCATCGACCGGCCGCCCCTGTATTCGAGAATAAAGGGACAGAGGACCGATGACACGCATAACGACCCTATCCCCCAGACCTTCCTCAAGCAGCCGCTCGAGTATACACGCGTTTCTGCCGTCAGTGTCGAGCTCAAGTTTTAAGCCGTTTTTTTTCAAGAACCGCAACACCTCATAGAATGCATTCGCCTTGGACATATCGCCGCCGGAGACGTGCAGCCCGTTTATCCAGTTTCCGGTTCGATTCCCGAATCCGATAAAACTGTCCAGCTCCGCCCCCGCCATTACATATGCCAACACCCTTGCAACGCCCTGCCTAATCTCGGTGCCGACACTAAGAATGGGGAATTGAACACCTTCCTCGTTTCTGTTGATCGCCTTTCGGTGATCCTTGTAAAAACGCTGGAAATCTTCCTTGCCCTCGCTTTTAATGTCCTTTTCTGCGTATGCGGCCCCCTGCTCATCCATGAACTTTTTTGCAATCTTGCAGCGGGTGCAACCGGACGCCGTAAACAAAGTAGCTTTCATAATTCTTGGCCTCGCACATTTCAAACTCTGCCCGGTCTCTTTTTTACAGTGCGATTTTTTAGTCACACGGCAGCTCGTTTTCTCTTTTGTCGATCCAAGATAATGGGGATGACAATGATTATGATCGTCAATAGAATGATGCTCAGGGAAATGGGTCTGGTGAAGAAAATGACCGGGCTGCCTTCACCCAGACTGAGGCTTTCCCGTAACCGCTGTTCTAAAATCTCCCCCAGGATAAAACCCATAACCAAATTGACGATTGGCCACCTGAGCCTAAGCAGAATGTATCCCAGCACGCCCATGACAATAGCCACCGCCGCATCAAATAACCGCGTGTTCACCGAATAAATGCCCACCAGCGACAAGGCCATGATGATAATGGCCAGGATGGCGCTGTTGATCTTAACGATCATAGCAAACGGCCGCAACCAGAGCGCCAGCATGATAAAAGCCACCACATTGATAAGAAACATGGAAACATAAAGCGTGTTGATAAGAACGGGCTCTTTGATGAGCAGTAAGGGGCCGGGGTAGATACCATTGATGGTAAAAACCCCGAGCAGCAATGCACTCAGGGCATCACCAGGGATGCCCAGGGTAAGAAGCGGTATCATGGCGCCTGCCGGAACGGCATTGTTTCCGCCCTCGGCTGCCAAGCACCCTTCTGGCGTTCCCTTCCCGAAGGCCGAAGGATCTTTAGATGTTTTTTTGGTTGCTTCGTACGACATGAAAGAGGCGAGTATGGATCCGGTGCCGGGCAATAGTCCAACCAGGGTTCCGATAACCCCCGCCTTTATCATGGTTTTCCAGTAGCGAAAGGTCTCGACAAGCTTGCTAAAATCCAGGGTCCGCCGGGTCAGGCGCATGTCTTTGGTTTGAAGAATCTGCCGCTCTACAAGAATCAGCGTCTGGCCGATGCCAAACAGTCCCAAGCAAACCGGCACCACGTGAAGTCCGTTTTGCAAGGAGAGAAAACCGAAACAGTAGCGCGCGCTGAGCGTCGGTCCGTCAATCCCTACAGTGGACAGCCAAAGCCCTAAACCCAGCAGCAAAAGCCCCCTGGAAAGTTGCTCCCGGTATGCCATGACCACCAAAACAACACCGAACAAGGCCGCGGCAAAATACTCGGGGGGTCCGAAAGAAGCGGCAACATGGGCCAGAAGAGGTGCCAGAAAAATAAGAATGAATACACTTATGATGCCACCTGTAAACGAGCCCATGAGGGCTGCAGAAAGTCCCCGCTGGGCTTCGCCGCGCTGGGTCAAGGGAAAGCCATCAAAGCTGGTGATGATGGAAGACGGAACGCCGGGTGTCCGCATGAGGATGGCCGGGACAGCGCCACCGTAATATCCACCACAAAAAATTCCCAATAAAAGA
>JASFNW010000001.1:0-120633 GCA_050116835.1 Desulfobacterales bacterium | reverse complement strand
TGAACAGCTTCCTCAGAGCACCATCATATCAGTTGATCTGCAATGATTGTCATGGGCCCGATGCTCTGTTTAAATATTTATATTTCCATGATCCCACAAAGCGGACCGGCAGAAAGAATTTAAATTAAAACCCTTAACGCTCAAAAAAGCAGTGCAACATGAAGAAAAAAATATTCATAATAGTTGGCCTGGTTTGCCTGATCTTAATGGGCGGCGGCATCTATATTATCACAACGATTGAGACCGCCACCTCCGAGTTGGATTACCTGATCAAACTCCATCAGGTGGAAATCCTGCGAGAGCATCTGCTGATCCAGATTAAAAATGTGCAGTCCAACCTTTATTTGATGGGAACGCGCTATGAGAGCAGCCCGCAGCAGATCGCAACCGATATGAATAACCTTAAAAAGATCTCCATTACCTGTTTTGACTGCCACCACAGCGTCGATGTGAACAATCGACTCAAGAGTTTGGGCAGTGATGTGGAGTTATTGCAAAATTCGATAGCACGACTGTTGAAGATCAAAAACAGCCCCGCCAGGTTGGTGCAGGAAGGTGATACGGCCTTTCAGACTGGCCAGACCCTGGTCATGCAGGTCAAGGATATGGTACACATCGCGCAAAACAAGCTAGCGGAAAAAACCCGGGCTTCCCTTACCAATATTTCCCGCTCAAAATTTATCCTGTATGCGATGGTAGCCTTAACACCGTTTATCGCTGCCGGTCTTTTCTCTTTGCTGATCAGAGAATTTACCCAGCCGGTGCAGGTGCTGTTGGCGGCAACCCGCAAATTAAAAAGCGGTGATCTGAATTACCGGGTGGAGGGGCTAAAGGATGAATTCGGTGAGGTGGCGACCTCTTTCAACGAAATGCTGGAGTCGCTTAAAGAAAATTTGCTCCAGATTCAGGAAAGTGAACAACGCTACCGGACCCTGTTTGAAAGCGCCGGAGATGCCATTTTTATCATCGATATCGAAGGCGAAAGGACCGGTGAAATTGTGGATGCCAATCCGGCGGCGGCCAAGATGCACGGATATCGCATCGAAGAGCTGTTAAAGCTTAATCTGATCAAAGACCTTGATGCCCCCGAAGCGGCTGCTGCTGCACCGCAGAGTATCGAGCGCATACTAAATGGGGAGTGGATTAAGGACGAGATCAACCATCAAAAAAAAGACGGAACGCTGTTCCCGGTGGAGATCAGCGCAGGACTCATTCAATTTATGGGCCGCAAGTTTATTCTGGCGATTGATCGCGACATTTCCGAACGCAAGCAAATGGAACGCATGCTCATTCAGGCCAAAATCGAATGGGAGGACACCTTTAATGCCATTACCGACATGATTACGATCCACGACACAGAATTCAACATCCTGCGGGCCAACAAAGCCGCTGAAAAAATTCTGGGGTTGCCCCTTTTAAAAAATCAAAAGGCGAAATGCTACCAGTACTATCACGGCACCGATCAACCGCCGGAAACCTGCGCCAGCTGCAAATGCCTGGAAACCGAAGAACCGGTTACCTGTGAAATGTATGAGCCGCATCTGTTCAAATTCCTTGAAATCCGAGCCATGCCTATGTATGACAACCGCAACCGGTTGAGCGGGCTGATTCATGTCATCCGTGACATTACTCAGCGCAAAAGCGTCGAGGAGGCTTTACAACGGGCCGAACAATTGAAAATGGTCGGTGAGCTGGCCGCCGGGCTGGCTCATGAAATCAAAAATCCGCTGGCGGGTATCAAGGGCTCGATTCAGGTGCTGGTGGAAACAACAGCCATTGCCGAAGAGGACCGGGCGCTCATATTGAAAGCCATCGATGAGATCAAACGCATCGAAACTTTGCTCAAAAGCCTGCTCAATTTTGCGAAACCGCCCAAGCTCACGTTGATGCCCACCGACGTGAACGATTTGCTGGATAAAGCCATTGCTTTATCTCTGCAACACCCTTCACTGGCACCCGGCGGTTCGAAAAGCGTTGATGTGTTAAAAGATTTTGACCCCGACCTTGGCGAAATTATGGCAGATCCAATGCAGCTGCAACAGGTGTTTTTGAACCTGATGTTCAACGCCATTGAAGCCATGCCGCAAGACGGCGCGCTGGCGGTAAAAACTCTGCTGGATGACTCCGACAACATGTTGCGCATTGCCATTTCCGACAGCGGCAAGGGAATGGAACCGTCCGTTCTGGATCAGATCTTCCAGCCGTTTTTTACCACCAAACGTAAAGGCTCCGGCCTGGGGCTTTCGATTTGCCAGCGGCTGATCGATCAGCACAGCGGCACGATCAGCGCTGAAAGTGCACCGGGCAAAGGCACCGTTTTTACCCTTCAAATCCCCATTCGCAAAGCAGCAGAGAAACAAAAGGATACATCGGCATGAAAAAAAAGGGAAAGGTATTTTTGTTGGATGATGAAGAACTCATCGTCACCGTACTGGCTAAAACATTGAAGGCTGAAAATTACGATGTCTTTACGGAAAACGACTGCGAGGGTGTCATCGATAAAATCATTGCCTTTCATCCGGATGTGGTGCTGCTGGATATCCGCATGCCTACCCGCAGCGGAATCGAGATTCTGGAAGACATCAGAAAAAGCGGCATCAACACTCAGGTCGTCATGCTGACAGCTGATGATAGCGCCGAAATGGCGGTTAAGGCCATGAAACTCGGTGCGGCGGATTATCTAACCAAGCCGTTTAACACAGACGAGGTCAAAATCGTTATTCGCAACATAATCGAAAAACAAAATCTAAAGCAGGAAGTCGATTTTCTGCGCAGGGCCTATTCCGAAGTCATTGAAAAGGATATTATCGGAGAATCCAGTGCCATAAAGAATCTGAAGACTAAAATTGAGAAAATTGCCCGGGCGCGGGTTTCCAATATCCTCATCACCGGAGAAAGCGGCACCGGCAAAGAAGTGATGGCGCGCCATATCCACAACATGATGTTCGGTGCGCAGAGGGCCTGGAAGGCGCCTTTTATTTCGGTTAACTGTGCGGCCATGCCCGAAACCCTGCTGGAGAGCCAGCTATTCGGTCACGAAAAAGGTTCATTTACCGATGCCAAATCCGAAAGAAAAGGACTATTTGAAATGGCCGAAGGCGGGTTGTTGCTACTGGATGAAATTGGTGACATGAAGCCGGATCTTCAAGGCAAATTACTGCGGGTTCTGGAAACACGCACCGTGCGTAGGTTGGGTGGCAAAGATGAAATTCCGGTGGATGTGACCGTGATTGCCACCACAAATCGCAATTTAACCGCGGCAGTCAAAGAAGGTGCTTTTCGCAAGGATCTGTTTTTCCGTCTGAGCACATTTTATTTGCATATCATTCCGCTCAGAGAACGCCGGGAGGATATTCCGCTGCTGGTCAATTACTTCCTGTCCCATTTTGCCTCCAAATACAATAAAAAAGGGATTAACGGTTTTTCACGGGAGGCTGAGCGACAGTTGATTGACTATAATTGGCCGGGAAATGTGAGGGAGCTTAAAAATCTGGTTGAGCGTTTTGTCGTGCTTGAAAATGTGGAAACGATTCGGCCCGAACATTTGCCGGATTGGATCAGCGGTGACACCGTTCTTAGCAGCCGGCATGCCGCCGCCGATCGATTTATGCTGCCCGATGAGGGTATATCCCTTGAGGCGCTTGAAAAAGATCTTATTTCCCAGGCGCTCGAAAAGGCCAACAACAACAAAACCCAGGCCGCTAAGCTGCTGAATATCAGCTACGACACGCTGCGCTATCAGGTAAAGAAGTACGGCCTAAAAAAGAGTGCTCGGAAATAGGAAACGGATAATCTCATATATGAAAAAGCTCATAGCGGCAGTCATCATATTCGCAGCGATTTTCGTCAGTTGTATCATCGACGAAAGCATGCAGAATCAATTCGCACACGCCCCGCAAGCGGTAACAAAAGCTGCTGAATACCACTATACCGGCAAGTACTGTACCGATTGCCATGATCAAACACCACAGGAAGGCGGTAACAAATTTTTGAAATATGATGGTGACTTCGAACTATTATGCAAATGCCATGCACCGAGCAATTATGTCCATCCGGTCAATATTGAGCCTTCACAGGGAATAAAGGGTAAAATTCCTGCTGAGCTCCCCCTACAAAAGGGGAAAATTACGTGTCTCACCTGTCACGATATTTATTGGCAATGCCGAAAGCGGAGAGTCGATAAAAATTCGCTGAGAGGCAAACGCTATCCAAAAAGAACCGATTTCTGTTATCGGTGCCATGATAAAGCCCATTACATGAAGCTGGAAGTCCATCACCAGATAAATTCAGATGGGAAAATTATTGAAAAGAAGTGTTTATACTGTCATCCCGACAAACCCAATGAAAGTCGCGCACGCTATAAAGATGTCAAATTCATTGGCGATCTTACGATGCTTTGCCAGGGCTGTCATGTTATTCGAGGTAATCACTCCGGAAATTTCAATCATATGGTCAGACCGTCGGCCACAACCTTAGCTCGCATGCAAGCAATAGAAAAGGATTTCGGCGTTATACTCCCTTTAGATGAGAACGGCAAATTAACCTGCATTACCTGCCATAATCCACACCAAAGAGGTGTCATCCGAGCCGATAGCCCGGCTGCCATGGGCGCCGACTCGAAATACAGACACCGTTTACCCGGTAATATATTGTGCATTGAGTGTCATCAAGCAAAGTACGGCACCCAAAAGCACCAGCTCGAAATACGGGCAGCGTCTGCCGGGTAGATCGTGAATATGGGCTCACCTAATTTAGATTTTTTCTCATTCCCTCCTGATGCATATTATCCAGTAGACGTATGCGATCGAATTCAAGTCTTAATTGATCAATTGATTTTTAGCCAAATTATTCATCAGTATTTTGACGACTGAGCTTACCTCTAATTCAGTGGATCCTCCGATAACCGTATCCGACAAAGCAGACCAAATCAGTTTTCCGGTTTGGGTGTCGTAAAGGGTGGTTTCTAGGTTAACAACCTCATATTCACTGTATAACAATCGATCATTATAATATCTTCCGGGGTAAGAACTCGAATAAAATGCGGAATACCGGTTTGGCCAGTCATAGAAATAAACATCCCGATAATACCTAGGTGACGTCGGCGTTAATTCTTGTTTTCTTTTTGTATCGACGACTCTCGCAATCAGCATAGCGTCGGTACCCAATTCACGGCTCTTGGATTCGATCGTATCCTTGTCCAAAGTTTTTTCGGAGGGAAAAATGGTATAACTCGGGATGGCATTTGTGCCGCGGCTTTTGAATCTGGCTGTGAATTCATCTTCAAAAATTCTCCTGACCACCTGGTTTTTAGAACCGCCCACCACCAGAACGTTTTTAAGTTTGCCACCCTGATATTGGGGGTCTTTCCAGACCGCATTTAAATTTGTCAAGGAGCATGAAACCGCAAACAACAGGCAAAAAGCTGCGCCAGCACTGATTAGATTTTCCTTTTTTAGCATTGAATTGCTCCCTATCGCCCCGCTTTCAGTCTAACTTGATGTTATAAAAATATTAGGACTTGATGGACGAATGTCAAACCTGAGTATTTTGGTCTCGATTCTATCGGACTGGAGACTTCTGCCGGAAGCGCTTCAGTCATTCCAGGTGCCACTTTAATTATTGCCGGCATTCGGCAGGGCCAATTGCTCAAGATTCATTTTGGCCTTTTTGCGCCAGGGACTCTGCGGGTATTTCTCCAAAAACGCATGCCACATGCGGAATGCTTCCTCGGCTTTTCCTCCTCGCTGCAGGGCCAGGGCCAGGCCGAAAAGTGCGGCTTCGTTGTCAGGCGACAAGCTCAAAGCCCGGCGGTGAGCCTCTTGGGCCTTTTGAATACGCCCGGTATCCAGATAGAGATAACCGAGATTGACCAGGCTTGCCACCTGCTGTGGTTCACGACTCAAAACCTCCTGATACGCTTTTTCGGCCTCATCGTGTTGCCCGCTCTGGTAAAGACTGGTGGCCAATAGAAAAAGAAGTTCACCGTCGTCTCTGAAGCGCATGGCTTCTTTAATCAGTTCAGCGGCCTTATCCCATTGCTTCAGCCGTATAGCTAATTGGCCGCCGCGCCGCCCAAGGTCATAGTGGATAAAAGCCAGGCGCGGATTTATACGGCCTGCGCGGAAATATTGCTCTAAGGCTTCAGCACCCCTTCCAGAAATCTCGAGAAAATAAGCGAGGAGAAAATGCGCTTGAACGCTTTGAGGGGCCAGTGACAATGCATGCCGGAGCTCACTTTCAACCCTCGGGGCCATTGGACTGCGTGCATACTCGCGCAAATAGGAAAAATCAAAGCTTTCGGGGTGCAGAAGAGCCAGGAAAGTGAGCTCTTTCATTTTCTCCGGAGGAAGCGCGTTTTGATTTAGATACAGCAGGGCAGCATCGTCGAAGTAAGCCAGCCGGAAATCTTTAGCACGGCTGAAGTAAGCGGTAAATTGCCTGTCCTTGCGGGTTAAAATCGCCGCCCGGATGTCAAATCGATCGATGAGCGTCTCGATCTCTGTCTCCGTCATGGTATTCAATCGCGCCATCAATTCGAGTTGCGCGTCAAGATAGCGTCCATCCAGAAAAATCTTTCTCTCAGGCAGCTCCCATAAAAGGTATCCGCCAATCGGCCAGGAGTTGTAGATGTTGCCTTCCGGGTTGAGCTCTCTGAGGACCTGCACCGCTGCCTGCGGGAAGCGCGTTTCGTTGATGCCCAGTCCAAAACGGTGGACCGTATAATCCGCAAAGGACCGCTTGAAGACAAGTGAGCCGCCGGCTACGAGAAGAATAATCGCTATGGCAGCCTGGAGACCGAATCGCGAGCGCCATCTTTGCCCCGGGATTCTGTCCAGCAGCGCCTGAAGGTTATAGCCAAGGATGGGCGCTTGGAGGATGGCCGCTAAAGCGACGAAGCGCACACCTCGGATCGCCAGCAATGAGCTTGCCACAAAGACCAGCAGATGGAACGGCCGGGCTCTGCGATACGCCAAAGGAAAGCTTAGTGCCGTAGCGAACATTAAGCTCCAGAAAAGTGGATGCTCTCCCCAGGTGAGCGCCATATGCTCTTCGACTTGAAAGGTATAGGCAATGTTTTTGAGAGTAAAGTCCGTTATGATCCACCGCAGCAGATTGGAACCAAACGGATTCAGCAGGGTGATGACGCCAAGCAGTGCAAAAATCAGCATCAAAAAGATCGGCCATTTTGCGTCTGCATCCTTTCTTTGCAGCCGTCTGTACCCGGTCGTCAGCAATTTCTCCGCCAAAAGGCAACCGGTCAGCACCATGCCAAGAAAGAAACTGCCATGAAGATTGACCCACAGAAGCATAAGGGGCAGAAGCCATAGCAGCTTAAGATTTCGCTGGCTTCCCCCAACGGAGAGGATCCCGAAGAAGGCAGCAGACAGAAGAAACATAAAAACATGCGGTCGAAGCAAAAAGCGAAAATGCCCGATAAAGACCGCCAGCATTACCACAGCCACCGCCGGCAATGGATTAACCCCCTGACCGATCATCAGGCGATAAATAATAAAAAAGGCGGCGGCAATGATTAACGCCTTAAAAAGAATCAAGCCTGCCATGCCGCCGACGTGAAATACAACGGCAAACAAAACATCTGAGAGCCAGTAGTGAGGTGTCCAGGCCGCACCGGCAGTGGTAAACGTAAAAGGATCGATTACAGGGATCGTTCCCGCCTCTAATATCCATTGACCGGTCTTAAGGTGCCACCAAATGTCATTGTTGTGTACTTTTTCGACCGCCATAAAAAGTGCAAAGGTAATCATCAAAAGCGAAAGCAGATTCATCAGCAGCCTGACGGACGGAGCCATCTGACTTGTCAAATCACGGTCGGATTCGTTGGTCTTCAAATGATGAGATACCATCGTCCATTGATCCTGTATGAGATGCGCACGCAACGGGAAGCGCGGACCGCTGCCCCCGATGCGGTGTCATTAGGGTTGTATAATAGCGACGCTATAGCCAATGGGCCCTCAGATTTACCTAATCGGGCGCTGTTGTTTTGGCAGATTGTATTCACTCTTTACTAGCCGGTATTTCGTTTTCACAAGGTCGATGAGAATGCGCGTAAAACCGTTTGGACCAAAGAAAGTGACGCTTGAGCCGGTTTCATGACGCCACCTTACGGGCATCTGTTTGACTTTAAACCCCAGCTTGTGAGCCAGAATGATCAATTCAAAATCAAAACCGAAACGATCTACCATCAACCGGGTGGCAATTTCCCGGGCTGCATGCTGCGAGAGCATTTTAAAGCCGCACTGGGTATCCGCATAACCCCAAAGACCCAACGTTGCCCTGATCAGCAAATTGCCCATGTCTCCCATCAATTCCCGGTACCTCGGTTGATGTATTTCAATCACGGCACCTTCGATATCCCGCGAACCCATCACCACATCAAAACCGTTTTGACATGCCAGCAAGAATTCATCCGCATGCTCGATCGGCGTGGAACCGTCCGCATCCGTATAAAGTCGAAACGCTCCTTTTGCCTGAAGAAGTCCTAACCGCACGGCATATCCCTTTCCCTTATTTTTATCATTTTCAATCACCAGCAGATTCTTCACACGGCTCACGTAATTCTTGGCGAGCTCTCCGGTATGGCTCGGCGATCCATCAACAATCACCAGGATTTCATAATCAATGTCCTGTGGCCGTAAGTGGTGATCGATTTGTAAAAGGGTGCGCCCTAAACGTTCGCCTTCCGTGTAGGCTGGAATGATTACCGACAAATAGGGGTCATTTTCCATTATCGCTGCTCATGCCTGAATGGAATGTCCTTAAGTTTTCGGGGACGATGCCGAAAAATAAAAAAGAATCGTTCAATGGATAAAATAACGCTGAGTATAGGATGAAAAACAACGCTATGCGACACCGGTGGGTGGTCTTTATCATTATCTCAATTGGATTCATTCACACAGGTTATGGTTCTGCGGCGGAATTATTTCAATCATCGTCGATCGACCCGCATCGATTTTCGAAAAGAGATTGCGAAATGTGTCATGTCGATGCGGACAACAATCCCGCTAACCTAAAGTTGATGTCCAATTCCAGATGCGTGGGTTGTCATGCCGACCTGCAAGGATCCCAACCGCATCCTGTCGATATAGCAACAAATATTTTGTTGCCCGATGATTTGCCCCTTGTAAACGGCCGTCTGGGTTGCATTACCTGTCACTTTGTTCACTCCTTTTCCGACCCGTATCAAAACCGCAGCGGCAACCTCCTCAGGCGGCCCGGCAGGGGGGCTTTCTTTTGTGACACCTGCCACCCTCGCATCGATGGGAAAGGACATGTGGTTTATGAGAACATTCACCGGGATTCATATCGCCTGTCAGCCATAAACAGCTCGCTGGATCTTTATACACTTCAATGTGTCGAGTGTCACGACAGGTATCTTGACAGATCTTTTGGCTTTGATGAGGCCGGGAAACGTAGCGGCTTCACCAGGCGGTCGAACCATCCTGTAGGCGTATCACTGGTCCAGATTGCAGCCAAAAACCCGCTTAAATTCAATCCTCCCGGCGCTCTTCCTCAAAACGTAAGGCTTTTTAACGGCAAAATAGGTTGCGGTACCTGTCACAATGCATTTTCAAAAGAAAGATTCATGCTGGTGATGAACAACTGGCGAAGTCGATTGTGTCTGCAGTGTCATATAAAATAACCGGCCGCCGGCGTCCGATCTGATCACAGAGGATAATTAGCACCGATTATTCTTAACGATACCGCAAAGGACTGTGTTCTTTTCCATGGCAATTCAGAAAACATTGCCCGCGAAAAGTTCCCTGGTCGGTAAATTGCAGTTTCCCCTGGCTATTAGGGCTGACAATCTTTATATCAAAATTTATGAGATTACTGTTATTGAGCGAATTGCCCTGGGTATTGCTGATTCCATGAGGGTCATGACAGGCAGAGCACGGCGACTTCTCATCCTGGATATGCTCTTTATGCTTGGTAAAACTCTGGTTCCCCAATATACTCTGCCTGCTGTGGCATTTGTAGCACAGGGCATAGGTTGACGGATTTTCTTCGGTGTTATCAAGTGTTATATAATTTCTAGCTAGGAGATACTCAAAATTAGAGCCATGAGGACCCTTCGGTCCTCTATCGTCATCGTTGTTGTGGCAGTCCAGGCAGGATATCAAACTATTTACGGTATAGGGGCTTAAAAGGCTGGGCACCTGGCGATTGACGCCTTTTGATTCCACCGGGTGAAAAGACGGATTCGCCCAGTCAAACTCCAAGCGCGAGTTGAACTGATCTATTTGTCGGTAAATGCGCAAGGTTGGAATTACATTATACTCAGTGTGACATTTATAACATATGGCATTGAGGCTTCGCGCACTCCGTACCTGGTGCCCTGTGGCATCGATCCCCGCCACCCCAATATTGGCGCCGGAGACAATTGGGACTCCGGGGGATGGATTGTCGTTTGCCATGTGCGGGTTGTGACAATCCTCACACTCCACGTGCGGGCGGACCTCTCCCCATGAAAAGTCCTCGGCTGCGTCATGAATGCCTGAGTAATCCTGCACGAAATGTCCATATTGTTTGGTGAGTTCGGCCGCGATATCGGTGGTTGCCACATTGCCGTTGTGGCATACAAGGCACGTTTCCTCCTCAAAGACATGCTTTAAAAGCCTCACCGGCCTGGGTGCCGCATGGGATTGGTGGCAATTTTCGCAGCCGTTTTCAGCGACGGTCCGGTAATCGGAGTTTGGCCAGGGGTTATCCCCGCGACCATTCCAGCGGGCATTGGATATGGCGTGCGAACTGAAATCCCAGCCCTCCAAGTAATGACAGGAAGTACAGAGACTCGAAAATTGATTGGACATTACCAGAAAGTTGCCAAACGTATCATCGTGAGGGTCATGGCAGGCCGTGCACTGCAACTGTCCGCTTTGGTCCAGCTTTATGGCGGACGGCAATAGGGCTGGATCGGCGAGCCCAAACCTTGCCTGGGCGAGATTGCTGTCGTAAACAAAGGATACGGGATGATCGTCGGAGAGGTCTGTCCAAATCCTTGACGTCCCAACCGGTATGAAACGTATTCCGCCCTGGAATCGGATTTCCTCACGCTCGGAAACGATTGCGCCCAGCGCGATGGTCCCATCATGACAGCTCAGACACAACTTTGATGACCCGGTGGGTTGACCGACTCTCGCGTACAGCGTTGAACTCTGATAGGGAATATAACTAACTGTCTGGTCCCGCCGGTTCCACAAGAACGGGGTATTCTGCCCGGCACTGTGGGGGGTGTGGCAAAAAACGCATATCTGCGCCTCTGAAACGGCCTTAATCTCACCGGGACCACTTACTGAAAGATTATGTTTTGAAAACCTGATATTGGCGCCAAAAGCGGCCGTGACCCATATCAGCGCCAGGACCGTTAACGGCATTATAAAGTGCCACTTTTTTTTCATTTTAAGGAAGAATCTCCTTTAAGATACTGAAATATTTGAACTCTCTTATTGTAAGTATCTGAAACATAAATCATGTCATTTGAGTCGATAAATATACCCGTAGGGAGCCAAAACTCTCCGTGGCCGTTTCCCGGGCGTCCAAAGGCCATGAGCAACCGGAATTCCCGGTTAAAAATCTGGACGTTGTCGAAGAGGCTATCCACCACGTAAATGTTACCGTCACTGTCAACCGCGACCCCCTTCGGTCTGGAGAAGTGTCCCGGACCGCTGCCGAGGCTGCCAAATGTGCGCAGAAATTTACCCTCGGGCGTGAACTCTTGGATCCTGAAATTAAGGGAATCTGCAGCAAAAATTATGCCATCGCTGTTGACATATATGTTGGTCGGAAAGTTTAAGTCGCCTTCCGCCTTGCCGCTACCGCCGAATTTACCCTTCAATTTATGGTCGGCGAGATCAAAACGGAGTATGTATGCGTTCAGGGTATCTACGACCAAAAGTTCAGATGTCTTTTCATTGACAGCGATGCCTGTCGGTCTTCCAAGAATTCCCTTTCCAATCTCGCCCGCAAAGCGTTTGCCCGCATCCTTAAATATTTTGACGACAGCCTCTTTTGAGTCCGATATATAGATGTTTCCGCGTCCAGTTTCTATTGCTATGTCTATGGGTGAGACCAGATTTGCCCTGTCTGAAGGGAACAAATAGTAGGTGCTGCCCTTGACGTCAAACACGTGAACCGTCCTTAAAAAGGTATCCACGACATAAAGTCTGCCCGCTGAATCGGTCTCCACACCATAAGGGGCCACCATCGGCACTTCGGCTTTGCCGGTCAGATAATCGAAAATCCTTTTGAACACCCCGCGCCTGATCTGAAAGTCTTGCGGTTTCGAGACTGCAGCGACAAAGCGTATCCTCGGTACTTCAGGCGGCTTCGGCCACACGATGTCAGGGAAGGGTTCTTTGGCGATGTGGGTGTCTTTTACACATGCTACCGGTTCCAGCAAAAAGATGACCGCCAGTATGATGGCGAAAATGCGCATGATATTCCCCGGTTTCTTCATGGCTCTCCATTCTAGATCGTTACCACAGGATCCTAATGATATCAAATTGCAGCGCGTTTCGGATTCGATACGCATCGCTACTTCCCGACCTGTTGTAGTAATAGCCGGCGCTGCCGCGCCAGATCCTGTAAGACAGCTCGAGGACAGCCGTAAAATTGGTATCAATCGAGTCTTCCACATCCCCGCTAATCTTGTTATAAAAACCCTCCGCGCGGAACCTGCACCAGCCCGTAGGCCTCCAGAGTAGCCTTGACGACCCGCCGTATTGTTTCTGATCTTGCCCCACATCCGTAAAATCTGTTTCCCCGTAAGTTCCTGTAACGTAAAATGCAACTCTCCTTAGCGGCCTGATGCGGAATGTCTGGGAAGCCAACCAGGTGCGGGTTGAAGTTCCGGAACTTCTATCCCTGTCTTCATACGTAAGGCGGGTATCGGTCCATCCCAAATTAAACCGTATTTCTGCTCTGTTGGTCGTGTCATCGATCTTATTTTCAGGGGGCGGACCTGAGACAATATTTTGATCTGCATGTTGATATCCGTAAGCAAGCGTCAATGCATTCCAGAGAAAAAACTGAATGCCGTAGGCCTGGTTGAAAACCGTATCGTCAAAGGCCGGATCACTTTCAAAATTGTAATCCACCAGCACCGTCTCGCCGTTTGCGATGGCACCGACGGTGGTACGGCTGATCTGCACGAAGGAGCCAACCTCCGCAATCGTGTAATCGACATTTTCAATGTAAGCGATGGTGCCGGTAACATCGGTTACGAAGATGGAGTCGAGGTCCACATTCGGATTATCAAGCAGGGTCGCCACGCCGGTGGTCAGGACATGCGGCTCGTCGGTCACCGTGATTTCCGCTTCGTTTCCCTCTCTGGTTGTATATCTGTAATTCCATCCACTCCTTAAAGTTAGAACGCCCCATGGAATGTCCCTGTTGTAAAGAAAGTTGAGATCGCCATCGTAGGCATTCTCTTCGCCGCCCGTAAAGTCGTTCAGGCGGAAACCCGTTGCAACTGATGTGGTCAGATTCTCATAGAGGAGATGTTGCAGATTGGCCCGAAAAGCCGTTGTTCTTGTGTCAAATGCATCCGTATCTCTTTCGTCGTACGAAAAAAGATAGTTGGTCCACAACTTGTCGGTGTACCTCCAGTATAGATTTTCGCTCAGCCCATATTCTTGGGATTCCTGAGAGTCGTTATCCGTCCACCTGTATCTTAATCTGGAGAAAAGATATTTTCTTTGATCGCCCGTAAAATAATACTCGTTGCCGAGATTGTTATCAAAGGTTTTTACCCTGGCCGTATCCCCCCCCGACGTTCGGTCGTCGTCACTGTAGTTTGAATCCAGCGCCGTGGTACTGTTTTTGGTGACGTGCTGGCTTGAAAGTTGAAAATCCTCCCGCTCCCCATTCGAGTCGTAAAACCCCGACTGGTCCAAGTCGGTATGGGTGTATTTGACGAAAGTCGGTAAAATTTTGTATTTAAGCCTCAGATCCGAACCGTATTTATCGATGGTTGTATCTGTAGGCTGGGAAAAAGCACTCCTAAGTTTGATCTCGCGCCTGCTGGCAAAGGTATGCACGGTATAGGGTTTTGGCTCTAGAAAGAAGGCATCCGCCGCATAGGACGGCACAAATACATGGTCGCTGGCGGAAGGCCCCGGGTCAACGTTTCGTTTCGTCTGGGACCACTCCGGCACGACTCCCAGCGTGAACGTACAAAGGGCGGGATGATAGGCCCAGCCGCTTGCTTCAATTGGAAGCCGCTCCCTGAACTCGTGGCTGGTATCCGTGGTTGCACTACCGTCGGCCTTTGTCTTCTCTTCCTCGAACTCATAGGATAACCCCAGGCCGATCTTCGGTCTCTCAAGGTGGAAATATCGGCCGGTATACCCACGCGCAGAGAGTCCGGGCCGACTTGCAGATACAGCCGGTGGCGGTACTTTAAGCGGAACGATCTTTGGAGCCCGCTCTGAAATGCCGGTTGCTTTTTGCGGCGGATCGGGCTTTTCGAGTTGAGCTGAGAACCCTTCCGGCCTGGCTGCTGCTTCAACCGGATTAGTTGCTGGAGGTGGCTCTGTTTTTTTGATAAACTTCTTCGTCTCGGAGAAAGGGTCAATTTCAGTGGAAATCACCGATGCGGCACTGGACCCTTTTGCCGTCTCAACACCAATTAAAAAAAGCCCGCAAAAGGCGAGCACGAGCACTTTGCGTATGTGCCCTGACTGAGTCATCAACCGTTAATCGCCCCTCTATCAACCTGTATTTGGCAGACCAGCTCACCGCGAATCAGTGGAATGGTTATTTGGTCTGGCTATGTCGCACCGCATTTTGGGTCGCTATTGCTTTTGTATGGCTGGCCCCTCTGCCGGAAGATCGTCCGGTAGCGTTGGGATGCCGGGAAGACCGGGCACAGTTTTGACCGGTTGTCTTACCTCCTTGTAATCTTTTGTGAGCAGTTTCCGGTCCTTTCCAAGGTGCGGGTTGTGACAGGTAAGACACCCGCCCGGTTTTTTGTGGGCCGCCAGCTCCATAATTTTAGGATCTTGATGACACGGAACGCATATCTGCTGGGGTTTTCGCAGCAGCATATACGGGTTTGTGCTCTGGTGCGGGTCGTGGCACGCGTAACAGTCGCCTTTGGCCGAAGTGGGGTGCAAATGCAGTCCCCGTGCCAGGGCCTCTGCCGCCGATTTGTCTTTATGGCACCCAATGCAAAGCTCCAGACGGGGCAGGATTAGGGGTCCGGGTGAAACCATATCTTTGCGGAAAGCGACCGGCTGCTGCCGTTTACCGCCAAACATGCTAAAATTCGCCGTCGACTGGTGACACTGGTTGCATTGTGAGGACGCCGTCAACGGGTGCTTATACAGTGTTGGGCGCGGGGCGGCCTTCTCATCAGCTTGGGGGGTTTTGTCTTTTTCCATCGCCGCCTTATTCTCCTCCTCAAGGGGCGGAACGCCGGTGAAAAACACGTTGAGCCACTTGTGCTTGGTCTGTTTGTCGCATCCCGATAAAAGGGCCATTAAAACAGTCACCATGATAAGGCCAATGAAAAAGCGATTCGGGTTAGCTGCTTTCATTTCTCTATTTGACGCTGCGGGTTTACTCTCCGCGAAGGGGTTCTCCGACCCAGTCTCCGAAGCCATAGACATTCAGCTTTTTCGTCCCGAAGAAATTACCGGTGTATACGACATATTTAAGCCTGAAATCCCTGTCGACGAAATTGTTGAAATAGGCCACATTGCGGTAATCTATATGGATCCCGGCAGGCAGATACATGCTGCCGGGTGCAGTTCCGGCTCCCCCAAAGAAAAGGAGCAGGGCGCCTGTCTTGACGTCGAAAATCTGGACATTCTCAAAGGCTGCATCCACGACATACAGGTGTCCATCCCTGTCTATGTCAAGTCCTTTGGGTCTTGCGAACGCACCGAACCCGTCTCCAAGATAGCCGTAGGACTTTAAAAACTTACCCTCCGGGTCTAATTTCTGGACCCTGAAATTGAAGGCATCGGTTACATAAATGTTGCCCTGGCGGTCCACGACCAAGTGCGTTGGTTTGGCGAACTGGCCTTTAGCCGGTCCCTTTTCTCCGATGGTCCGCTTCAGTTCGCCGGAATTTTTATCCAATGCGAATATCTTGTTTTTTTCCATGTCGCTGACATAGACCGTGTTCTGATAGACAGCCACATCAACCGGCTTGTCAAAAAGGTCCGGCCCGCCATAAGACCGCAGGTAATCGTTGTTCGCACCAAAGACGACGATCTGTTTTCTGCCCATGTCGGCGATATACTTGACATCGTTTTCTGTGACCCAGATTCCCGAAGGGTCTTCCAGCTCCCCCATTCTTTGATCCCTTAAATAATCAAATTCCCTTCGGACCAGGTCTATAATGAGCAAACGCCTGGATCTCCGGTCCAGCACGTATATTTTGCCATCTGTGGACGCAATGTCGTAAGCCTTCCCGATTCGTTTATCCGATGTGGGCCTCCCCAGCAGAAATTCCATGAATTCGCCCTGGCTTTCCCCGATATCCTCTTCGCCGGTTATGGCGTGGAGAAATTGAAGCTTGGGTCTCTGGGGCAGCGGGGGATAAAAAACCACAGTTTGAGTTTCTTCCGGGACGGTTGCACAACCGGAAAACGTCAGCAAGGCAATCAGTAAAAAAACGGTTCGCTTCATCCCTATACCCTATCTCCTGTTTTTTTCTAAAGCAAGGTATTCATTCTGCAAAAACGTTTGTTCAACAAGGTGGATAGCGGGCGCTGCGGGTCCGCATCAACCTCAAAAATCGCATTTTCCCGACGAGCAGGTGATTCAGATCGATACAGTCAATGCCTTCGGTTGCTGACTATCTTGGTTTCACTCCTGGAAAAGCCTTCCATCCATTTTTGAGACGAAAAGCTTATCTATCGGATATTAGATCAGGTGCCACCCACCAAAAAAAGGGGCTTACGCCCCTTTTTCGGTGTCATCCTTTTTTATTTCAGCAGGCTATTTGTTGTGACAAGCCAGACAGAGCTCTGAGCCGCCAATCGTTATTTTTAAAAGTGCATTTGAGATTTGAGTACCGGCAACAAAGTCGTTATGGACGCTGTGGCAGCCCTGGCATTGCAATACGTTGTCGGCAAGCATGACCTCGGCAATTGTCCCTGTCCTGCTGAAGTTGCCTGAGCCGATCGTAACGACTTTGGCTTCGGGGTCGAAAAGGCCGGGATCAGTGGTCGACAGATCAGAATTATAGACAAAAGAGATCGGATGGTCATTGCTGAGATCCGTCCCCAGGTTATAATCCGCTCCAAAAGCGTCGATGAACATGCTGCCTGATTCACCTCCGAACGAATCAACCGCGACGGTTCCATCATGACATGAGAGGCAAAGCTTGGACGCGCCGGACGGCTGATTGACAACAGCATCCATACTGGGAGTGTCGTAGAGTTTGTAAGTTGCGCTACTCAATTCATGATCCCATAGTGGCGCACCTTCAACCAGTTCCCCGTTGTGAGGCGTATGACAGGGCAGACATATCTGTCCCCCCGCAAAGCTGAACCCACTGAAATCATGTGCACTCCCGACAATTCCGGCAAAAGAGACTCCGGAAAAGCCTGCAAGGAGTGCCAGTGCTGCGAAAAGAATCAATAATTTTTTCACGCTTTCCTCCTTCCTGTATATGTTTTTATGTTTATCGCCGTATTTTTCTTAGACCAATTATGCTTCGGACATTCCGACAACCGTATTTTTTTTGGTTATAGCTTAAATAAGCCTGATTTTCAATTCCAAATGTCCAAGTTTAAGATCTCCCCTGTTAAGGTCCCGCCAGGGAATCAAATGCTGCGAGGCTGTTGTCGAGAACTTGGAGCGCGAAAAAGAAGTTGTGAACCCCGAGGCTTTTGTCGGTGGCGACCAGGTGGTAGTTCCAGCCGGCCTTGGGGAGGGTCTCGTCTGCAAAGTCATACAGCTGGCCCAGGACTACGCTGCTGCTGTCGAGCACGTCCACGCTATTCATCCCGACCGGCCCGACGGAGGTTGTGTCCGCAAACGTGACCGTTATGGCCTGACGTCCGCGGGATTCGGTGAAGTCGATCCCGGCAATGTCGGTGTCGGCTGCATCTGTGATGGTGGCCTCGCCATCTAAATCAATGGTGTTTCCGTCTGCAATTAGCTGCTCGATGAGCGCCAGTATCGCCGCTTCAACTTCTTCCTTGAGCATGCCAAGCCTTTGCGAGATCGGCTCCTGGACGGCCTCAATAGCAAATGTGTGGCATTGGGAGCAGATGTCCGGGCTGGCGAAGAACGTGTGGTTGGTCCCGCCCTGGTTATAGGACAAAATATCGGGCGGCGGGGTCTTCACCATGTGGCAGGTTGCACACGTGTCCGTCAGATTCCGCTCTTCGGGAAAGCGCTCTGCCGTGTTGGCGTGGCTGCCCGGAAGACCGGGTGGATACCCCATAGGGCCATTGGGGCCAAGGTCTATGAAGTAGGCGTTCTGCCCCATCAGCAGGTCGGTCTGAACCCCCCCGTGCGGTGCCCGGGTGGGATCGGTGAGAGGTTCGTTGTCGTTGCGCAGCCCCCTCCGGGTGTTGTGACAGGTCATGCACATCGCGCCCCGGCCCACATCTCTGGCTCCTTCTGTTGCCGGAGCCACGAATCCGGCCGTAAGCAGCGGGGTTTCGTCGCTGATCCGCACGGTCGCGTTGGTGTTGTTACCGGTCGTCGTTCCGATGTTGTGCGGATCGTGGCAGGTCGCGCAGGTCTGGGGATGGACGTTATCCGCCGTCCAGTTAACGGTGATGCTTGCGGTGGGATCCCCGGGCGTTTCGCCCAGCAGAACCGGCAGCCAGGTCAGGAACCCGTTGCCCGTATGGCAGCGCGAGCAGTTGCCGCTCTCACCCTCATCGACGGCCAGCTCGTAGTTGGCATGCCGGCTTAACTGCCACTGTTGAAACCGCGCGTGGCGCAGCGGCTCGCCGTGGCAAACAGCGCAGACACCCGAAGAGATATTGGCCCTCGGATCGGTCCCTATCACAGCTGTTCTGGATCTGAGTCTTCTGCTGTTGTGAGCCAGAGAGCTTTGAGGGCCGTGACAGTTTTCGCACTGGATATTGGACATCCTCGCACTTTTTGGATAGTCGGCCAACATGGTGGTCCAGTTGTCGCCGGGGTTGTTGATCAGGCCCGAGCTCAGAAAGTCCTCATAGTCGTTCTGATCGTCGACACCGTAGTTGAAGGAATCCAGATCGAAACCAACCGTGTGGCAGGGAAAACATGACTCCCCGTAATGGGTACTCGTGTTCAGATTGTTGGTGAGGATCTCTGCGTGTCCGGTTTGAGCCCAGGGGGTGAAAATATCAGGGGCCCTGCCGGCCTCACGGTGACAGGGGGTGCAGTTACTCGCCAGCGGGCGGCCGTCCATGTCCTGGCCCGTGATGACTCCCACCCAGGTACCGGCATAGACATCGATGCTGACCGTCCTGTTTTCGGCCAGGTCCGTGACGCTCAGCGTGTACTTACCTCTTTGGTCGGGGGTGAACTCCGGGTTCTGTGACGTGGCGTCCATCAGGGTCGCGGTGGAGTTCCAGGGACGTCTGCTGAAGGTCCAGTCATAGGTCGCCTGGTCCTTGCCGTGAAATAGAATCGGAATCCCGAGGACTTGGGTACCAATGTCGGCTTTGACCTTCCACGGCAGCAAGAGGTGAATTTCGGCCTCACCTTCATAGACGCCGGAAGATGTGGTCACCTCCGCCTTGATGGTGACCTTGCCCGCTTCCTCGAGGGCGAAGGGGTTGACAGCCACCACCTGGAACCGGTCCTGAAGCCCGCCGGTAAATTCTTCTTCTGGTACGGGGACGTTGGGAGGCAGCTGGTCCGGGCCGATCGGTGGTTCGAGGAGCACAGCGATGAGCTCATCCTTATAGACGCTCTCGGCTGCCAGCGTTACCGTTGCGGGGTTCGCGTCGACCGGGCTGATCGTTGCTGCCGCACCGCTGGTCTGCGTCCAGCTAATCGACTGGAGCGTCGAGCCGTCCTGAATGTCGATGTTGGCTGTGGCCGTCAGGCTGGTGCCCGGATCGGGAATCCCGGTAATTTCAACGGTTACGTCGACCTGCGCCTGGCTGGCAGGTACGAAGCCCGCGAAAGCAGCGGTCAGAAGAATCACAAGTCCCAAGCATCGCCGGCCGCGTCTGGCGTCCAACCGCACGCCGGGGCCCCATTTCTTTGACCGGCTGGCTGGCAACCGTTTAGTTTTAGACTCTTTTCGGAACATATTTTACCTCCTTTACTCTTGGAATTTCGATATTCTATCTGACCCTTTGCTTCATTTTCGGGTTTTCACCAGCCGGATTAAAAAAGACCCGGATTTAACTAAATTACCGGAATTAACGATATCATGGGAAATTAGATGACTATTAGTTTAAAGGATATTGTGCAATGTATGTGCCAGTGCCATTGATATGGAAAAAACATAATATAAACGAAATATTACAATAGAATGGACCGCTTTAGCAAATTGCGAAAACCGCAAATAATTGGTGAAATCCCCAAATCGGTTTGGTAATTTCACCAGCTTGCGGATACTGATGGTGCCTTCGACTTTTATCTGCGTAAGATATTGTTTTATAGATAAATAGTTTAATAGTGCTCGATAAATGCTTGGTATGGAAAATGTGGGACCGGAAGACGGGGTGAGCAGCCGTAGAGAAAATTCCTCCCAGAATCTATTTTCGGTGTTCACCGCGGATTATTCTTTGACCGGCTTTTCTGCGGAAAGGTTAACTTACGTATCTTTTTGCAGCGGAATATTGGTGTTTAATTTCGATTCGAATATTTCTCTATGCGGGCCTTTGCTCTGAGGCTTGCGACCAGCTGTTCCCGGATGTGTTTTTCATTTCGTTCCGTCAGCTCATTTTTAATTTTGTCGTACACATCGCTCAAATCAAGTTGTTCGGCCTCCTTCACCTCCTCCACCCGCACGACGTGATAGCCGTAAATCGTTTCGATGATACCGCTGAGCTTTCCGGGCTGGAGTTGAAATACTTGCTTTTCGAGTTCGGGATAAAGCCGCCCTCTGTGGACAAGACCCATATCTCCGCCCTTGACCCGATAGGGACCCGTGGAATAATTCCAGGCAACATCCGCCATGTCCTCACCGGCGTTTATCCTGTCAATGATCTCCTGGGCCCGGGCCTTTTTTTGCTTCCGTTCTTCTGCGGAAGCTTCCGGTGAAACGGAGATAAGAATGTGCGTCAACCTCCGGGCCTCGGGACGCTTGAATTTTTTCCTGTTGCGCCGGTAATAATCTTTGATTTCTTCATCGGTCGGCAGGGCTTTGTCGCTGATTTCAATGGTGATAAAACGCTTCACGAGCTGTTTTTTTCTCAGCCTTTGCCGGTATTGCTTATCGGTGAGGCCGGCATTTTTCAGAGCACCCTTGAACTTTTTTTCACCCCCCAGCCGTTCAATGGTTTTTTCTCTTTCCGCTTTAACGATCTCTTCGTCGATTTTAAGTCCCATTTTGACGGCCTCCTGATAGAAGAGCTCCTTTTCGATCATTATTTCGAAAGCCTGGGGTCTGTATTTCTCGCGCTTTTTGGAGGAAAACCCGCCGTGGAATACACCGGCCGGCATGATCTCATTTAGCGCTTGCTGGAGATCGGCCTCTATCAGAAGCGTGTCATTGACCTTGGCGACCGGTTTTGAAAACGCGCCGGAAGGCGTATCCCAAAGCAACGCAAGGGCCAAAGACAAAAACAGGATGATCATGCGTTGAATTTTCCCTGCTCTCCATGTCCTGTTGTTGAATCGCTTTGCCATTTTTAGCTCCAATGATGTGCCGTTGATTTCATCACTTCCATTTTTTGTGTTTAGGGCAGTCGCATGAAAATTCACTTGAAATTAGGCCGCATCCTCACCGCTTGAGCCCAGATATTGCCGTCTTGTTTTATATACAGCTTCTGGTAAACAGACCGGAAAATAGCGTAAATATTCGATTATTTCAAACAAATAGTTTCCGGGGGACGGCCTGATGCGGGAAATCCACCGGCTTGCTTTGTAATGCGGCAGCTGGAAGCCGGCTTGCGGGCACCGCGCCGGCCTCTTATCATGCCTGATAGAGACTAGCTTTTGGGTCTTATTGAAGAAAGGTTACGGTCATTTTGGGCCGCGCGGGCTGCCTTTGGGGACCGTTGTCACGTGCAGTTTCTTTATCGACCGCGACAAAGGCCGAATTATTACCCTCGGACCGCATGGGTCCTCTCTCAGATGGCTGTCTGCCATGGGATGGACGGAAGGCTTCTTGACTTAGCCGTCTCAGTTGTGTAACAGAAAAAAGCGGAGAAACCTTGACTGCATATTCGAACAACAATCGTATACAGGTGTTCACACTAAAGGACAGCTCCGCAGACCTTTGAAACGCTTGTAGCCGGCAAAACAAAACCGGTATGATTCAATCTTCAACGTCCCCATCGTCTAGTCGGGCCCAGGATATCCCGTTCTCCGCGGGAAGACAGAGGTTCAAATCCTCTTGGGGACGCCATCAAAGTGAATGACGCTTCAGACATCCCCGGCCATTGCGGCCGCAGTCCCATCCCGGCAAAGCACGTTTTTATAGGGCTGGCATGAGCCTGAAGGGCATGAGAGACAGAATAGCAGCCCCCGTTCAGACCAGCGGAACTCCCATAAAAATATTCGGCCCGTAAGACGCGGCCAATTCACGCTTGTGACGTCAAAGACCCCATCATGGCATGTCAGGTAAAACGGGCTTTCTGTCTGCCTTGCATCGTCCCCAACAACGGTGGCAATTTGACCGTCACTTCCTGTCAGCTGGTGACCGGCAAGCCAGCTAAGTTCATACGAACGCACTCTTGACATAACCTGCTACAATGTGGCAATTTATGATATCATTTGTTATCAACAGCTGAACGCGGAGAATAATCTCTCTGATCTTCAGCAAAGACCCTTTCGATAGGCAGCGCCATGGATCCCGTCACTTGCACGTTGAAATTTAAAAAGCGTTTGACAGAATTCGGCATTATCATTTGTGTTTGTCTATCTTTGTTTTACGGTTGTGGCAAGGATAGCGATGCAGTGGTCGTTGATTTTTCAAAGACAGTGACTGTAGAGCAGCCCGGAAAAAAGTCACCGGAAAATCTTTCTTTCAGAGTGGCGGTAGCCGCCATGATTTCTCCAAAGGAAACCTTTGTCTATTACCGGCAGCTTTTAGACTATATCGGCAGCCGCCTGGACAGAGATGTCCAGCTCATTCAACGCAAAACCTATGAGGAAATTAATGAACTGTTGGGTAAAGGCCAAATTGATTTGGCCTTTATCTGTTCGGGCCCCTATGTCGACGGCAAGGAGAAATATGGATTTGAATTGCTGGCCACCCCCGAGGTTCAAAAAAGCCATTTTTACCAATCCTATCTGATTGTCAACAAAGACAGCCACTTTCGTAATATTGAAGACCTCAGGGGAAGGATCTTTGCCTTCACCGATCCGGGGTCAAATACCGGTAAACTGGTCCCCACCTATTGGATCAGTCAGATGGATGAGCGCCCCGAAACGTTCTTCAGCAAAACCATTTACACCTACAGCCATGACAATTCAATTCTGGCCGTTGCCAAAGCGCTAGTGGACGGTGCCGCCGTTGACGGATTGATATGGGAATATTACGATCAGAAAAATTCGATTTTCACCTCCAAAACCCGCATCATCCGCAAATCAGAACTTTACGGCATTCCCCCAATTGTCGCATCCCCCTTTTTGGCTCCGGATCTAAAAGATCGTATTCGCCAGGTGCTTTATTCCATGCATCGGGATACACGCGGGCAAAAAATTCTGGGAGAATTGATGATCGATCGTTTCACCCCCACCCGGGACGAATGGTACGACAGCATCCGCCATATGGCGCTGAAGATTGCCTCAATGGAGAAATAGCCCCATGCAGCCTCAAAGCTTAAAAAGCAAACTGCTTCTGGCCGTATCGTTTCTGGTCATCGGCAGCGGGTTGCTGATCTCGATACTGGTGACCCAGCGTTACAGCAGCAGTCTATTCCAATCGATGTCCGCTCAGGCTGAAAATTTAGCCCATGCCGTCGAACTGGACGCCACCGATAAAATTCTGACCAAAGATCTGGTCGCTCTTCAGAAATTGCTGGAATATACAATTCGCAGCAATCCCATGGTCGCCTACCTGTTTATCGTTCGAGACAACCAGGTTCTGGCGCATACCTTCAGCCAAGGCATTCCAGTAAAGCTGCTGGAAGCCAATAACGCTGTTCTGGATAATTACGGCAATTTTCAAAAAATTGTATCCACCGCAGGTGAGCATTATCTCGACATTGCCTGGCCGATATTTTCGGGAAAAGCTGGGCTGCTGCGCCTGGGCATTTCCGAGAAGCCCTATCGAGACCAGGTTGCCCAATTGTTGCTGCAGATGAGTGCTATCACCCTTGCCACTCTCCTGCTGGCCCTGGCGGGAAGCCTCCTGTTTATAAAACGGATAACCGGTCCGCTGGCCACACTGGCCAAAGCTGCAGAAAAAATTGATGAAGGCAACCTCGATGTTAAGGTTGAATTAAAAAGCCATGACGAAGTCGGCAAATTGACCGTTTCTTTCAACCACATGGTGGCCCGCATAAAAGACTACACCCTGAGGCTCAAAGAAAAAACCACCGAACTGGACCGTGCCCACCGGCAAACCCGAACCTCATTTACCATTGCCCAGGAAATAGGGGCTCTGACAAATCTGCGGGATGTGTGCCGGTATCTGATCAAAGAACTGCAGGGCATCGTCTCCTGTAGAGATATGTGTCTGCTGGTATTTAGCAGTAACCGTGATAATATCTTCCTGCAATCCGAAAATGAATCCTTAACCCTGGATAGAACCGCTACTGAAAAAGCGCTCGGGCTTTTATCCGGAGTCAAAAAAATGGAATTTCTCGAAACCGATTCAGCCAGCCAGGATTTTTTACCGGGCGTATTTAAAGCCGCAGAAAAATTCGTGACCTTTCCGCTTTATCATGAAAAGCAACTTCAGGGAGCCATGCTGATCGCCTGCCCCGGCAATTGTGCTTGCGTCACCAAAGAGCTGGATATTATAGACCTGATATTGCACCAGACCGCAGGGGCAATCCGGCGCTCAGCAATCCACGAAGAAGAGATTCGCGAGCTGAAGACCCGCATTGAACATAGCGCCGAATTCAGCGGGATCATCGGCAAAGACCCCCAGATGCAGAATATTTATCGATTGATCGAAGATATCGCGCCCACCGATGCCACGGTTCTCATCCAGGGAGAGAGCGGTACCGGCAAGGAACTGGTTGCACTCGCCATTCATCGGCAGAGCCCACGCAGGAGCCAACCGTTTATCGTCATTAATTGCTCGGCTTACCCGGCGACGCTGTTGGAAAGTGAGCTTTTCGGTCATGAAAAAGGCGCCTTTACCGGCGCCATCCGCCGCAAATCAGGCCGCTTTGAGCAGGCCGATGGCGGAACCGTGTTTTTGGACGAAATCGGAGAGATCGCCCCTTCGGCTCAGATTAAACTGCTGCGGGTGCTGCAGAGCCAGAAATTTGAACGCGTGGGTGGTGAAGAGACGCTAAAAGTGGATGTCAGAATCCTGGCAGCTACCAATAAGGACCTTCTCAAAGAGGTAACGAATGGTAGTTTTAGGGAGGATCTTTTTTACCGTCTCAATGTCATTCCGATTCAATTGCCCCCATTAAGATCGCGACGGAACGATATTCCGCTGCTGGCCCGCCACTTTTTGCGCCGGTTTGCCGGCGAACAGCATAAAGAAATTGAGGATTTCAGCTCGGAAGCCATGCGGCGGCTGCTGGATTACGTCTGGCCGGGTAATGTTCGCGAACTGGAAAACATGATCGAGCATACGGCTGTTTTAGCCAAACGAAGCACCGTCGAAATTTCGGACCTTCCCTCTGCCATTCGCGATACTACCTCCTTTGTCGCATCGGAAACCGGGACCCCGGCGACCATCGCTGAAAACGAGAAAAAATTGCTCCAGGAAGTCCTGGAGGAATGCGGCTGGAACAAGAAAAAGGCAGCTTTGCAGCTGGGGATCAGCCGCAGCACACTTTATGAAAAAATCAAAAAATATCAGATTGACAAACCGACCATCCATTAGATGCATTTTTAAATGATATCGAATCCTCACACCATCCATTAACCAGCAGAATAGGATACCGGAATATCTGTTGGGTGGCTCAAAAAAATGTCCGGAATCCGTACACAGCTAAGTATCTATTATTAAAATGAATTAATCATATAGCCAATTTCCATGTTTAAAATTCGAACAGATTTAAAATAATCCCGCCTGCAATTTTTTCTAGGACTAAAGATAAATTGTCTACCCCCCAATCTTCTCTTAGATTAATTTTAACATAAATTTCAATTCCTTAAACTAAATTCTGGCACACCGCCAATTCGGTATTGAACACCTGGCCGCCGAAGAGGTTTCCTAGGCATAAGCATTGCTACGTTGTGGTGCTAAGACCTTTAAATTAAATTTTTAAATCCATTTCCTACCGAATCCGTTAAAGGCGTCCGCGAACGAATGAAAACATCAATACTGGTGATCGATGCCGATAAAAACCAATGCCGGGAATTCTGCGACCAGCTGGAAAAAGGTCGATTTAACGCAACACCGTTATTTTCGACGCACAATCTGGAAAAACGCATCGAAGACAGTGGATGTCAGGCCATTTTTTGGGATATCGACACCGTTGCGGCAGACAATCGTACCGTAAGGGATTTAACCTTGAAATTCCCGGGCGTCTATTTTTTTTGTATTTCCAAACACCCGTTTCACCCGGAATTGAAGGATGCCATCTGCTATCATATATATGCGTGCATCAACCGCCCGATTGATCCGGACGAACTCTTTTACTGGCTTAAGAGTATACACGAAAATGAAATCGACATAACAAAATAAAAGCATATAGATTACCGGATTTTTTCCCATAGAATACCAAACGGAGGTGAGCTTATGAAAGAAACCGAAAAAACAATCAGCCGGCGTCAATTTATTAATAAACTGATGGTTCGGGCAAGCGTCATTGGAGCTGGAGCGGCTCTCATTCAGACCGAAACACTAGCCCAAACAGCGTCGACATCTCGCAAAAAGTACGGCATGGTCATCGACACCAATCGCTGTACCTGCTGTCACGGCTGCACCATTGCCTGCATCAGTGAAAACAATTTACCGGATGGAAAATACCGCAGCTGGGTAAAGAAAATTTCCAAAGGCACCTATCCCAATGTACGATTTCATTTTCTACCCCGGCTTTGCAACAACTGCGAGGATGCCCCCTGTTTGAATCTATGCCCCACGAAAGCGACCTATCGTACCGAAGAAGATGGTGTTGTGCATGTAGATCGGGACATCTGCGTTGGCTGCCATATTTGCATTGATGCCTGCCCATATGGCGCAAGATACTTCAATACGATTACCAATACGGCCGACAAGTGCGATTTTTGCTATCACCGGATTACCCAGGGTATAGAACCGGCCTGTGTGACGGCTTGCACCGGTAGAGCCCGAATTTTCGGCGACCTGAACGATCCGAAAAGCGAGATTGCGCTTTATCTGAATTCGCATACCACCCAGGTCATCCGCAGCGACCTCGATACCCGCCCAAAGGTCCATTATGTCTACGCCGACGAAAACATCCTCGGGGCTGACTATTCTTCACTTTAAAGACAGAAAAGGAGATCTCATGAACGATACCATTCAATATATTCACTGGATAAACCACGGGGTAACCCTGGGCTATCTCATCGCCTGTTATCTGTTTTTCTTCAGCCTTGCTGAAGGAACCCATATTGTCTCCCACCTTTCCTGGCTGTATTACCGGCAGGACAATTACCGCCCCCTTGAAAAGGTGGGATCATTTTTATCTTTCGTTATTTTGGCTTTTGTATCGCTGTTTCTGATTTACGACCTGGGTCACCCCGAAAGGGCCTTTACCATGATGTACCATTGGAATTGGACCGCACCGGTGGCTTACGGCTTCTACGTCATTCTTTTTTGTATTATCTCTTACGCGTTTCACACCTATTACCTATTCAGACCGGAAATGGCGGTAAAAGCGAAAAGCGGCGGCCGGTTTGCCGGTTTGTACAAACTGCTTCTTTTTGGAAAGCCCGAAGAGGGCTCGGCAGAAGAAATTCGCGATCGCCACGCCGCTAAAGAACGCTTCTGGGCCAACACCAGTGTTACCATGTCGATCATCGGTCTGATTTATTTAGGCATTCTGTTGTCCTCATTTAAGGGCAGGGTCACGTGGAACTCGGCGATGACGATTTTTATCTTCCTCAGCCAGGGCATCTCGACAGGGGCCGCGTTTTTAATCCTGTTTACGAAGATCAAAAATGCGGTCAGCAAACCTGTAGGCCAGGCCGCAGCGGACCAGGAAGGATATTTGTCCGGCCTTGCCCGGTTGCTAAAATATGCGATTATTGTCCAGGCCGCTGTCTGGGCCATTTATTTTCTGCAGCTTCAATATGCCGGGAAAGGCGGCGAAGTTGCCGCCGGGATGTTTTTTTCCGGGCCCCGCTCGATGCAATTCTGGACCTTTCAGGTCGTGATCGGTCTCGTGATGCCGTTTGTGGTTCTGTTTCATAAAAATCTTCGCACGGTTGCAGCGCTCAGGCTGCTGGCCGCCTTGGGAACCATTTTGGGCGCGTTTTACGGCATCGTTAACATTTTCATCGGCGGTCAGCTCTTGCCGATGACCAGCCATGTCTGGGAAAAAGTTCCCTCCGAGCCGTACAAAATTGTCTTTGCTGTCATTTTGGTTGCGATCATCGTGGGAATCTTTTTGATCAGCTACAAACTTCTGCCATACGAAAATATCCAAAGTGAGGAGGCGTAAATATGAAAGCTACGACAAGAAGAAAATTCATAAAAGGGGCCCTGGCGCTTGGGGGCTTGCTCACCACCAGCGGTTGCATGAAAGCCACCGAAAAGCCATCGGAATGGATCAGCGGGGCGCCCGATGTCGATCCCGTTGACGGGAAAAACGTTAAAGTTGTTCGCACGGTCTGCCTCGGCTGTCACAGCGCTTGCGGCTTGCAGTGCAAAACGGTTGACGGCGTTCTGGCCAAAGTCAGCGGAAACCCCTACCATCCAAATACCGCAGAGCCCCATATACCCTATCAGACTGATGCCAAAGCCGCTGAAAAACTGGAAGGTACGGCGTGCGCCAAAGCAGGCGCCACCATTCAAACCCTTTACAACCCGAATCGGGTCATGCATCCGCTCAAGCGAGTCGGCCCGAGAGGCTCCGGCAAATGGAAGACCGTCACCTGGGAGCAGGCCTATGATGAAATCATAAACGGCGGTGATCTGTTCGGCGAAGGCCACGTGGACGGTCTGGCCGCATGCCGGGATTTGACGACACCGGCCGATCCGGAGGCCCCGGAACTCGGGCCCAGGGCCAACCAGGTGGTGTTTATGCCGGGACGTATTGAACACGGCAAAAAGGAGTTCACGGATCGCTGGTTTAAAAACGCTTACGGTACCGTCAACAATCGCCTGGACCATACCTCCATCTGTGAAACATCTCATCATGTGGGTCTGGATCTTTGCTTCGATGGCAGCCATCACATCAAACCGGACATTATGAACGCGAAATATGTCATATTTTTCGGAACCAGTCCCTATGAGGCCAATTTCCCCATGCAGGCCCTGGCCAGAAAGCTCAACTTTTTCAGAGAGCGCAAGGGCAAGCTGGTCATTGTCGATCCCCGATTTTCCAACTCTGCGGCCAAAGCCGACCATTGGATACCGATACTTCCCGGAACGGATGCCGCTTTCGCCCTTGGGATGATGCGCTGGATGATTGAAAACAATCGGGTGGACAAACGCTACCTTTCTTTCCCCAACAAGAAGGCGGCAGCGGTAGATGGGCATCTGACATGGTGCGACGCCTCCTATCTCGTCCGCCAGGACAACCGCAAATACTTGCGGCCGGCGGACATCGGAATCGAGGGTGGTGAAAAGGAAAATGTCGTGGTTAAAGACGGAAATCCGGCCGGCAGTGAATCGTCAGCCTCGGCGGATCTGGAGTTCGACGGGGAATTAAATGGCATTTCCGTCAAAACGGTCTACACGATGCTAAAAGAACGGGTGTTTGAAAAGAGTCTGAAAGAATATGCAGCAATCTGCGAGCTCGACCCGGCGGTCATCGCGCATACGGCCGATGATTTTACTTCCTATGGCCGCAGGGCGATCGTCGATTTTTATCGCGGCCCAGTGCAACATACCAATGGTACCTATACGGCCCGCGCGTTGGGCATCTTGAACTTCCTTATCGGCAATGTTTCCTGGAAAGGCGGATGTGAGGCTCACGGAGGATCACACTGGCATGAAAAGGGCGGCAAACCCGGCAACCCATATAATTTAGGCAAAAAGCTTCACCCGGGCAAAGTAAAAGCTAAGGGAGTGACCATTGACCGTAAAAAAGTGAACTACGAAAACAGCAGTGAATTCAAGAAAAATGGATATCCCGCCAAGCGCCAATGGTTTCCCTTTGCCTATAACAACGTATACCAGGAAGTGTTCCCCAGCATTGGCGCTCAGTATCCATACCAGGTCAAGATTCTCATCACTTACTGGAATAATACGGTTTACTCTTCACCGGCGGGCATTCATCAAATTGAAGGCGTAAAAAACCCAAAAGTGCTGCCGCTTTTTGTCGCCATCGATTACGTTATGGGGGAAACATCTTCATGGGCAGACTATATTTTACCAACCCTGCACTTTCTTGAGGATTGGGCAACACCCCATGTGGCGCCCACCATTTTGACAACCACCAGCGGAGTTCGTCAACCGGTAATCGAGCGGGTGGCAAAAGATGCCAAATCCACGGAGGAAATATTTATCGATATCGCGCTGAAAATGGGATTGCCCGGCTACGGCAAGGACGGATTCGGACCCGGCGATCCGCTGCTCACACCTGAAGACTGGTACAAAAAGCTGGTTGCCAATATCGCTTACGGCGACAAGGAAGGCGATTCAGTGCCGGGAGACTCAGAAGCGCAAAAGGTTCAATATGTGCTGGCCCGCGGCGGACGCTTCCAGGACTACAACAAGTCCCATAAGGGTAATCATACGGCCCATGCATATAAAAAAATCTGCCTCATCTACAATGAGAAACTGGCCACCACCAGGGATTCGATAACCGGCGAGTACTATGACGGCCTGCCCGTCTACGAGCCCCTTAAAGATGCCATGGGCAAAATCGTGGACGTGCAAAGGGATAAGTACCCATTTCGGGTAAATACCTATCACCCGGCCTTCCATGCTCAGGCCCGCACTTCAGTCAGCAGCTGGCTGATGGATCTGACGCCGGAGGAATGCGTTGAAATGAACGCGGCTGATGCTAAAAAGCTGGGAATTAAGCACGGTGACATGGTACGGGTATTTTCGTCATCAAACCTTGAAGGTGTGAGAGGAAGGGCTTTTGTTACCGAAGCCATGCGGCCGGGAGTGATCACCATACCCCATTCCCTGGGACACTGGCAATACGGCAGCAAAGCATTCGATCTGGATGGCAAACAGACGGCATTTAGAAAATTCGTTGGCCGGGGATGCAGCGCCAATCCGGTCATGATGCTTGACCCGTATTTGAAGGATGTCTGCCTTCAGGATCCAATCGGCGGCAGCAGTTCGTTTTATGATTCTTACGTCGCAATTGAAAAAGCATAGGATAAAAAATGGTGGAAAGCCTAACCCTTGATATGGAAAACGCGCGTGCCGAGGTGTACCAATTCCTCGGCACGCTTTTGACTGAAAACCTTTCCTCGGAAAGCTTAGGGAACATTTTGAATGTGAAAACCGCTTCCCATGTGAAAGCCCTTTTCTCCGATCCAGAAGTCCAACGAAATTTTGAAAAATTGATTGATGATTTCTCGGAGAGACGTCTTACGGAAACGGATATTATGCTTGATTTTGAGGCACTTTTGCGCGTTCCGGGACCTGCCTATATTTGCCCCTATGAATCTTCCTATCGAAACCGGAAGCAAATCCAAGGCCTGACTCAGTGGGGCTTTCTTAATGGTCCATCGACTCGAGCCGTAAAACGTTACTATCAAGACGCGCATCTTTCCGTCCGCAGCGAATTGGCCGATTTTCCGGATCATATTGGCGCAGAAATGACATTTATGGCCTGTTTATGCCGCAAAATGGCGCAGGCCCTGAACACCGGCAACGAAACGATGGCAGAAAAACTTCGCGAAAAACAGAAGCAATTCTTGCAAAATCATCTCTTGCAATGGTCCAAGGACTTTGCTAAAGAAATGCGCTCAAAGGCCTCCACGCTATTTTACCGATGTCTGGCGGACCTTCTATCTAATTTTTTAGATATGGAGGAAAGGTTTTTGTGGTCAGAATCCATAAATTAAAAAAAGGAAGCAGCCATGTATCTGCCGAAAATTTACGAAAAGTTCTCGGCGAAATTTCCGGATGTTTTTAAAAATTTTCAGAACCTCGGAAAAACCTGCCGGGAATCCGGACCGCTGGAGAAAAAATACCAGGACCTGGCCAACCTGGGCATTGCCATCGGCGCCAATTCCCGCGGGGCGGTGATGTCGCAAACCCGCAAGGCGCTGGAGTCGGGCGCCAGCCAGGAAGAAATCGTCCATGTTGTTTTATTATCATTGACCACCATCGGTTTTCCGAACATGATCGCGGCCATGGGGTGGGTCAATGAAGTCTTAGAAGGCTCCTGAACGGCAAGCCCTCGATTTTAAATTCTAAACCGTTCTTTTTCAATTTGACATAGATCAAAGACGCTGCTTAATATTATTTTTACAAACGAAGCTGGAAATGAATGAATTTTACATTTTTTTTGCCAGCTGTTATGTTAATTTTAACATATACCACGCAGTGGGTTCAGGGGTCAAAGGTTCAAGGTTCTGGGCTCAGAAATTCGGAATTAAATGATTAAAGGTTCTGTTGTTTTGATGCACCCTTTCTGCTTCTTTTATCTACCCATTTAGCCGTTGAACGTTGAACCTCTGAACCTAGGAACTGACACATGAAACCAACAGAAAAAGGAAAGTACCGAAATGGAGTCTTTTGAAAAGCTGTTGGAAAGCTCCGCCGATGCCCACGGCCATCTTTGTCCCGGGCAGGTGGTGGGCGTTCGCATGGCCATGCTGGGCTGCCGGTTGATCGGGCTTGATGAGCCCAGGCGCCGCGATCAGATTAAAAAACTGATCATTTATGTGGAGATGGACCGCTGTACGGCCGATGCGGTCGCCCATGTAACCGGTGTCAAACTGGGGCGGCGCTCGCTTAAATTTATGGATTACGGCATTATGGCGGCTACCTTTGTCAATCTGGAAACCGGCAAGGCCTTTCGTGTGGTCTCAACGGAAGAGGCCCGCAGCCTGGCCGCTGCCTACGCACCTGAGATTGATGGGAAATATTCGCAGCAGCTGGCAGCTTACAAGCGCATGCCGGATAGCGTGCTTTTTCGCGTCCAGCAGGTCGAGGTCAAAATAGATGACTGCGACATGCCCGGGCCCACGCGCTACAAAGCTTCCTGCAGCCGCTGCGGCCAGGTGGTACGCGATCATCGCGAGGTCGTTGAAAACGGCCGGGTGCTCTGCAAACCCTGCGGCCGGAACAGCTATTTTACAGAAGTCCACGAGGTGACCTGGCCGGATATGAACTGGAAACCAGGAGCCGGCCTCACGCAAAGCCGCAAAGACACAAAGAAAATCGAAACGAATTGTTATTAAATTTTATCTGCTGAACCGAAATCATGAAAATTCGCAAAAATTTTCACCACGGAAACACGAAATTATCAAAGCACGAAAACAAAAGTTTTTTTCTTTTTCGTGTTTTCGCTTATTCGTGCTTTCGTGGTGAAATTTTGCTTTGCTTTTAATTGTTCATGCCCAAGCACACGGAGTTACGCCATGCTGAAAAAAATTGAGCTCAAAGATGCCGTCGGTTCTAAATTGGCCCATGACCTGACTGAAATTCGTCCGGGTGAATTTAAAGGCGCTGCCTTTCATAAAGGACACGAAGTCTGTGACGAAGATCTCTGCCGTCTTCAGAAAATGGGCAAGAACCATCTCTACGTTATTGACCTGGCGGATGACGAAATCCATGAGGACCAGGCTGCAACCATTTTAGCTGATGCGCTGGCCGGTGATGGCATTGTCTGGAAGGACGAGCCGAGGGAAGGCAAAATAAAACTGCTGGCGGGCCAAAATGGGTTGTTCGGCGTTGACACCGCTGCTCTGGCGGCCTTTAACATGGTCGATGAAGTCATGTGCGCCACCCTTCACGCGCACACCCTTGTCAAAAAAGGGCAACAGGTAGCTGCTACCCGTGCCATACCGCTCATTATGAAAAAGACTCGCATCGAAAGGGCCGCTGCCATTGCCCGCCAGAACGGAGCCGTGCTGACCGTCAGGCCTCTGCGCAAAGCAAAAGTGGGCCTGGTGATTACCGGCAATGAGGTTTACAACGGCTTGATCGAAGACCGTTTCGAGCCGATACTGACTGAAAAAATTGAAGCCCTGGGGTCGGAAGTGGCTGCAGCGGCCTTTGCTCCGGATGATGCCCGCCTGATTCGCGCCGCCATCCGGTCCCATCTGGAACAGGGCTGTGATTTGCTGCTGCTCAGCGGCGGTATGAGCGTTGACCCGGATGATGTCACCCGCCGGGGGATTCGCTCGGCCGGTGCCGTGGAGATGCACTACGGCGCGGCGGTGTTGCCCGGCGCCATGTTTTTAGTGGCTTATGTGGGCGATGTACCCCTGCTGGGGGTGCCGGCCTGCGGTCTTTTTCACCGCATCACCGTGCTGGATCTGGTGCTGCCGCGCATTTTAGCCGGTGAAAAAATCGGCAAGACCGAGCTGGCGTTTTTAGGCCACGGGGGGCTGTGCCAGGACTGTGAACAATGCTCATACCCTCACTGCCCTTTTGGAAAAGGCGGCTGACAATAACAAAGGCTAACTGCAACCTTGGCAACTTAAGATTAAGTTTTAGGGTTGAAGAAAAATTCGAAATCCGAATATCTAAACACGAAACAAATTAAAAATATTAAATTAAAATATTCAAAACTTTTTTTTGAATTTGGGTCATTTGATATTTGGATTTGTTTCGGATTTCGGGCTTCGGATTTCGGATTTATAACGCAATTTAAAAGGTTAAACTGAAATGAAATTAGTGGATGGATACGGGCGGAAAATCGACTACCTGCGAATTTCGATTACCGATCATTGCAACCTGAAATGTTATTACTGCACACCGTTTTCCGGCCGCGATCATCTGGAGCGCGCTGAGATTTTAACCTACGAGGAAATGCTCAAGGTCGCCCGGGCAGCCGCCGCTGCCGGCATTACCAAAATCCGCATCACCGGAGGTGAGCCGCTGGTGCGCAAGGGCGTGGTCGAGTTTTGCCGCATGTTATCCGATATTAACGGCCTAAAAAGCCTGGCGCTGACGACCAACGGGGTTTATCTAGCCGACATGGCTGAGCCCCTGTTCAAAGCCGGTGTTCGCAGGATCAACATCAGCCTGGATACCCTGAGGCCGGAACGGTTTGAAAAAATTACGGGATATAATCGGCTGCCCCGCGTGCTGGCCGGCATTAAGCGCGCCGAACAAATCGGAATGCATCCCATCAAGATCAACACCGTGGTGATGCGGGGCATCAATGATGATGAAATCGAAGAGTTGGCCCGTTTGACCCTGGATAAACCATATCATGTGCGTTTTATTGAGCTGATGCCCACCGACAGCTCGGCCTGCGGCAACTATGAATCCCTGTTTATGCCGGTTGAAGAATTTATGAAAAAAATCCATCGAATCGACCGCGTTCAAATCGAGCCGGCCTCAGATTCCTACGGGCCGGCAAGGTTGTGCAGGCTGCCCGGTGCAGTCGGCAAAGTGGGTTTCATCGCACCGATCAGCTGGCATTTTTGTGGTTCCTGCAATCGTCTGCGGCTGACCGCTGACGGAAAAATCAAAACCTGCTTATTTTCGCAGGAAGAAATCGACATCAAAGCCGCGCTGAGAACCGGTGCTCCCCAAGAGGATATTATCCACATTTTCAGACAGGCAGTGGCAAAAAAGCCCTTAGGTCACAACTTAAACGAAGAAGGTCACAAAAATGCCTGCGGTCGGATTATGCGCGCCATCGGCGGATAGTTCGTTAGATTAGTAGAAGTAATACTATGTTGTAATCACGAAATCACGACATATTAAAAGCAAGAAAATAAATTAGGCGCTTATTAGGAAAGTCCGAGTTACCAGAAAAGTACTCTTGTAGGAGCGGCTTCCAGCCGCGAAATTAAAGGATCGCGGCTGGAAGCCGCTCCCACAGCCAATTCGACTTGTTCTTTCCAGATCACCTCATAAAATTATTCTTTCGTGCTTTCGTGATTAAAAATTCCAATTGTTCCTTAGATCTGGAGATCAAAACAATGGCAAAACTCAGGTTAAGATCCAGCCAGTGGATCGTGGATGCCGACAACAACATTATTATTGGTGAAGGCCGGGCCAAAATTTTGGAGCATATTGATCGGACCGGCTCCATGAATCAGGCCGCCAAATTGATGAAAATGTCGTATAAAGCGGTTTGGAGCAAGATCAAAGCAACAGAAAAACACATGAATGCCTGCATCGTGCATACAGACCGCAAAGAGGGGTCACGTCTGTCTCGGGACGGAAAAGACCTGCTTAAAAAATACAAACAGTTAAAAGCGCAATGCATGTCTGCTGATGACAGGATATTCGGCGGTATTTTTACGTCCTATAAGTGACCGATAATTTTTAGCGTCATGCCCGAGCCAAGCGGGCATCCAGGACCTGTCCCCGCGTGGGTGGGGATCTAAGATCTAAGAATAAACATTTCCGGATTTCCGCTTTCCAGTTTGTGTCATAAGGTTATTGCGAGGGCGTGTGACGACCGAAACAATCGCATTAGGCATTGAAAACATAAAGATTGCCACGCTTCCTGCGGTCGCTGGCAATGACGAAAAGCATTTGCGACACAATCTCTTTCGCGGGAATGACACGTTTGGAATGAAAACTTTCTGACTTCAGAAAAAAATAGGGGCATATGAAATGAATAAAAAAATATTTACAATATCGATTTTGCTCTTACTCTTGCCGGGCTGGATTTTAACATCGACGGCAAAATCAACTTTGCCTCCCCAGAAGCAGACCGTCCTGGGGCTCTATGCGACCGCCAAGGAAGCATTTAAAATGTGGCAGGCCGACCATAACAAAATTAAAATTTTGGACGTGCGGACGCCGGAAGAATACGTTTTCGTCGGTCATCCGCCCATGGCCCACAACATTCCATTTCAATTGTTCAACTATAAACCGGCGGTATTAAACAAAGGGCCTTTGATGACACCCAACCCGGACTTTATCGCCGAAATCGGCCAGAAGTTCAAAACGTCCGATACCCTTCTGGTGATCTGCCGTTCCGGCAACCGCAGTGCCGCCGCTGTAAATGCCATGGCGTCGGCCGGTTACAAGACCGCCTATTCGGTGACCGAAGGCTTTGAGGGTGACCGCGTGAAAGACCCCGCCAGCTCTTTTTACGGCAAAAGATTAACAAACGGCTGGAAAAACGCGGGCCTTCCCTGGACAGACCAGCTCAACCCGCAGCTCATGTGGATTCCCAGTGGCCATTAAATCGGTTCATCTTTATCAAAACCGAATCGTATGGAATTTTTGAAATTTATATTTCCACTTTCCGGAGTGGAAACCTATATCCTAATCCCACCGCTGGAGGCATTTGGTATATCATTTTTCACCTCCATGGGCGGTATTTCCGGAGCCTTTTTGCTGCTGCCCTTCCAAATGAGTGTCCTGGGATTTACCTCCCCTTCGGTCACGGCCACTAACTTTCTGTTTAACGTGACCGGCATCCCCGGCGGTGTATATCGTTATGCCAGAGAGTGCCGCTTCGTGTGGCCGGTGGCGATGTTGATTGTGGTCGGCACAATTCCCGGTGTCCTTTATCGCGCCGTTTTTAATCACTTTCTTTGGTCTGCCGGTATATGCCATCGCCGGTGCGGTGCTTTTGGCAACCTTTGTCTCATCGCTGGCCGGTGTGACCTTTTACAGTCTCATTCCCATCAATGGGGTGGTGGCCGCTCCCGACTGGTTTTTGGGCATCTAAAATTTTATTTCGATCATCAATGAATCCCCATATCCAGGCATTTACCCGCAAATATTCTCACCATGATGTCTGAATCCTCTCATGTTTATTTCATAGCAATTTAGTATGAATAATTTGACTTAAGTCAATGTTTTCTTCTCGCTCCGCTGTTAAAAATCAGTGAATCCTGAAATAGACATCTCTTTTTCAATCTACATTAAAGCACACAGTGTCATTAAACGATACAACTAACGAAAATGACTCATTTTGATTTTAAACAGATAATTGAATGTTTGCTTAAGACACCTTTAAAGATAGATCGTTTTGTTGACCGACCCACCTGTCAGTATGAACCGAGTCCTGATAAAGACCTCAATCACACAGTTTAAATAAGGAGCATCCATGCCGGTTTTCAGCTATCTGGCCTATCCCGTAACGGGCTCAAAAGAGCAGCTGATCAGCGATCTGGCCGCCCTGGATTTCTGCGAGGTGACGCCGGCTGAAAATGCAGAGGTATTGATCCTGGTCACCGACACTCCGGATGAAAAGACCGAGAAAAAACTGCAGGAAAAGCTTAAGACCCTAAAATCACTAGAATCCCTTGGCATGACGTTTGGCCATACAGATCAATAGAAACCCAAAAGGAGCACGCAAATGGACATTACCAGAAGAGATTTTATAAAAGCCGCAGCCTTACAAAGTGCAATCGCTTCTGCTGCGGTGCTGTTTCCGGGAGTCAGCTTCGGCACCTGGAAAACGGTCGATTCAGGAGGGATTGAATGGAAAAAGACGCCTTGCCGGTTTTGCGGCACCGGATGCGGTCTTCTGGTCGGTGTTTCCGGTGAGCGCGCTGTGGCGGTCAAGGGCGACCCCAATTGTACGGTCAACAAAGGGCTGTGCTGTGTAAAAGGCTATCATTCCGTCCAGATCCTGTATGGCAAGGACAGAATCACCAAGGCGCTGGTTCGCAAAAACGGTAAGCTGATGGAAACCCCCCTTGAAGAAGCCCTCGATCTGGTAGCCGACAAAATGCAGCAAACCATCAAAGACCACGGCAAAGACGCTGTCGCCATGTACGGGTCCGGGCAATGGTCGATTACCGACGGCTACGTGGCGTCCAAACTGTTTAAAGGGTGTATCGGCACCAACAACCTGGAAGCCAACGCGCGCCTTTGCATGGCCAGTGCGGTAACCGGGTTTTTGACCACCTTCGGTTTGGACGAGCCCATGGGCTGCTATGAGGACATCGATCACGCCGATGTGTTCATCACCTGGGGCAACAATATGGCTGAAATGCACCCGGTGCTCTTTTCCAGAATGCTGGCCAATCGGAAAAGCAAAAACAACGTCACGATTATCGATTTAGCCACCCGCACAACCCGCACCAGCCAGGCGGCGGATAAATCGTTCATTTTCAAGCCTCAGACCGACCTGGCGGTGGCTAACGCCATCTGTTATGAAATCATCCGCAATGACTGGGTTAACTGGGATTTTGTCGACAAACACGTCTCCTTCCACAAAGGCAAGACCAACATCGGCTATGGCACCCAGGATCATTTCAAGTTCAAGGACAAAGCCGACACCGTGGACTGGGAGGCCTACAAAGCGTTTCTGGCCGATTATACCCCCGAAAAGGTCGAAAAAATCTCCGGTGTGTCCGCCAAAGACATCAAATATCTGGCCGCTCTTTACGGAGACCCGGACAAAAAGGTCGTTTCCTACTGGTGCATGGGCATGAATCAGCATACCCGGGGTACCTGGATCAACAACCTGGTCTACAACTGCCATTTGCTGGTGGGCAAGATCTCCCAGCCGGGCAACGGTCCCTTTTCTTTGACCGGTCAGCCCAGCGCCTGCGGGACGGTGCGCGAAGTCGGCACGCTGACCCATAAGCTGCCTCACGGTGTGGTGATGAAAGAAGGCGCGCGTAAGATGGCCGCCGAGATCTGGAACGTGCCGGTGGAAAATATCGATCCCAAACCCACCTATCATACCGTTGAAATGTTCCGCGCCCTGGACCGCGGCGATATCCGTTTCATGTGGGTGCAGGTCACCAATCCGATGGTCACCATGCCCAACTTGAACCGTTACCGCGACGGCGCCGAAAAAGACGGGCGCTTTCTGGTCGTATCTGAAATCTATCCCACGCCCACCTATGATGTGGCCGATGTGGTGCTGCCGGCCGCCCTGTGGATCGAACGCGAAGGATTTTTCGGCAACTCCGAGCGCCGCACCCAGCACAACGAACAGATCATTCCCATGCCGGGCGATTGCATGAGCAATACCTGGCAGATCATCGAGGTGGCCCGTCGCATGGGCTTTGAAAAGCAGTTCCCCTGGTCCGAGGAAACCTATATCGAAGACATCTGGAATGAATATAGCCGCTTTCACGACACACCCAAGCACCGCATGGCGCCCTACACAGATCTGAAAGTCAATTCAGGGCTGCAATGGCCGTATGTCGCCGGGCTGGAGACCAAATGGCGTTACCACGCCAAATATGACCCGGCCGCCGAGGGCGAGGGTTTCGACTTTTACGGCAAGCCGGACCGCAGAGCCTGGATTTGGCTGAGACCTTACGAACCGGCGGCAGAGTCACCCGACAGCGAATACCCCTTCTGGCTCAACACCGGTCGTATTCTGGAGCATTGGCATACGGGCTCGATGACCCGCCGCGTGCCGATCCTGCACCGGGCGGTTCCTGAAAGCTACGTGGAAATCAATCCCGATGACGCCGCCCGTCTGGGGATTCACAACGGCAACAAAGTAAATGTATCCTCCCGCCGGGGATCGGTCATTATGAAAGCCAGCATTAACGGCCGCGGGCGCCCGCCCAGGGGGATGGTGTTCGTTCCTTTTTTTGATGAAAGTTATTTGATCAACGAGGTCACCCTGGATGCCTTTTGTCCCATATCCAAACAGCCCGATTATAAAAAATGCGCGGTTAAATTGGAGAAGGTCTAATGGAAAATCCAAAATACAAAGTGGGAAAGGTTTTTCTGATATTTGCCGGACTTTGCATCCTGGCGCTGCCATTGATTGTGTTGACGGCCTTTTCATCCGAGCCGGATGATACACGCGTGGCAGTTGCCGGCGGCCAGGACATGGACTTTGACGATAAGGGCCAGACCATTTTTGCAAGCTATGACGAGCTATCCCAGGATTATCTGAAAGGCATTTCGACCGGACGCACGCTCAGTGAATACTACTCTCTCAGACAGTATCCGGGGTCGCCGCCCTATATTCCCCATAAGGTCGAGGAACCGGATTTGGCGCGGATCGAGTGCCTGACCTGCCACGCCCGGGGCGGTTGGAGCGCAGAGCTTAAGAAGAATACGCCCATTACGCCGCATCCGGAGCAGGAGGCCTGCCGGCAATGTCATATCACTGTGACCGAGGCGCAATTGTTTGTTGAAAACGACTGGGCGAGCGTCGCACCACCGCGTCTGGGACGGGCCTCGCTGCCGGGAGCCCCGCCGCCCATTCCCCATGAGCTTCAGATGAGGGGCAATTGTGTGGCCTGTCATGTCGGGCCGGGCACTGTAGCCGCCATCCGGGTGGAACACCCGTCAAGGGGCAATTGCCGGCAATGTCATGTGCCCGCGACCAGCAACACGGAACCATTTACGCGAAAAGCAACTATAAATTAAAGAACGTTTCGCCAAAGGACGCAATGAAGACACCGATACGACATAAATGGATAGGGAGGCTCTTGCTGCTCGCGGTGCTTGTTTTGCCGCTGGGCCGCGCTGAAGCGTTCGAAGATGGGGTGGTTGAGACCTACAAGAAGGCAACAGCCCTTTTCGACGATACCGCCCGGGTGGAGGCCGTCTTGCCGCTGACGGTCAAAACCGTGCCGGTCAGCGAAAGATACCGCGGCCGTCTTTTCTACACGGAGACCCGCAAGGACAAACTCGAACGTTTCAGCTGCAGCAAATGCCACAACAATCAGCCGGTCCCGGTTGCCCAATCCGCTGAAATGGCCCATGGCACGATCGCGCTGGACCACGGCAGTGAGGATCGGCCCCTGTCCTGCTATACCTGCCACAGTAAAGATGAGCGCGATTATCTGGTGACCGAGCAGGGCATCAAGGTCGATATGGATCACAGCTACCAGATGTGCGGCCAGTGTCATTTCAGGCAGAAAAAGGATTGGGTGGGCGGCGCCCACGGCAAGCGTATTGCCAACTGGGCCGGACAGCGGGTGGTTAAAAATTGCACGGCCTGTCACGATCCCCATTCGCCCCGCTTTAAAAAACGATGGCCGGCCACATATTCCGTACCGTTGAGCAAAAGCAAATAGGGAAACAACATGGATCCCCAAAACAATAAAATCTGTCAAACGGCTGATGGACAAAATGGCCATCACCCTTTACAGCGTGGCCGGCGGGAATTTCTCAAAAGTGCCGCCAGAGTCGCCGCTTTCGGTGGTGCCGCCATGCTCAGCGGATGCGGCGGCGGCATGCTGGGCTCCAAAGAGGAGCTGTCGTTGCGCTGGAAGGAATATTTCAAGAAGCATTACCGCCTCATGACCCCGGCGGAGAAAGATGAGACGGTCCAGCGCCTCGAGCGCCTGGCCAAACTCCAAAACGGGGTCAACCTCCAAATGAGCTCGACAGCGCCCATCGACGGTGTTCTGTTCGGTTATGCCTTTAACGTGTCGCGCTGCGAAGGGTATATGGAATGTGTGGCCGCCTGCGTCAAGGAGAACAACCTCGACCGTAAGTCCAACATGCAATACATCCGCATTTTTGAGATGGAGCACGGCCAGATGAACCCGGAAGTGGGCGACGCCAAATTCTATCACCAGGTGCCGGTTGAAGATCATTTCTACATGGGAGTGCAGTGCAATCACTGTCAAAACGCGCCCTGTGTCAAGGCCTGCCCCACCAAAGCCACCTGGCAGGAACCGGACGGCATTGTGGTTGTGGATTATGACTGGTGCATCGGTTGCCGCTACTGCATCGCCGCCTGCCCCTACTACGGACGGCGCTTCAACTGGAACGATCCGGTCGTGCCCCGCGAAGAAATGACCCGCAAGCAGCACTATTTGGGCAATCGCATGCGCAGGCGGGGACAGATGGAAAAATGCACTTTTTGTGTGCAGAGAAGCCGATCGGGCCGGTTACCCGCCTGTGTTGAAGCCTGCCCCACCGGCGCCCGGGTGTTCGGAAATCTGCTGGATCCGGACAGTGAAATCAGATTTGTCCTCAAAAATAAAAAGGTTTTCCGGTGGAAGGAGGATTTGGGGACGGATCCCAAGTTCTGGTATTTTGTCGATTAAACCCGCAGAGGACCTATGGAAACGACTCAAAACAGATTTATCGCCCACAAATTTTCAATCATCAAGGATGTCACCGCATTTTTCAAAGATGTGATCATCTGGAGCCTGTCCGGCGGTCTGGTATACCAGATATATTTGTGCATCCTGGCCGCTGTAATGGTGCTGGGTGTGTATGCTTATTTCGTTCAGATCAAAGTCGGCTTAGCCGCCACCCACATGTCGGATATCGTCAGCTGGGGATTCTATATTGCCAATTTTACCTTTCTGGTGGGTGTGGCCGCAGCGGCGGTGATGATCATCTTGCCGTCCTACATCTTCAAAGATAAAGACCTGCACAAGGTGGTCATTGTCGGAGAAGTTGTGGCGATCGGTGCTCTGGTCATGTGTTTGATGTTTGTATTTGTGGATCTGGGCGCCCCCTGGAATGCGTGGCACATGCTGCCGGTCATCGGGTTGTTTAACTGGCCGACATCACTGCTCACCTGGGATGTGCTGGTGTTAAACGGCTACCTGGTTTTGAACCTGCTGGTGCCGGCCTATATCCTGTATTGCCACTATTACCACCGCAAACCCAACGAAAAATTGTATCTGCCCCTGGTTTTTATCTCTATATTCTGGGCTTTTGGCATCCACCTGGTGACCGCCTTTTTGTACCAGGGGCTGCCGGCCCGGCCGTTTTGGAACAACCCCCTGATGGGCCCCCGCTTTCTGGCTTCCGCATTTGCCGCCGGTCCGGCGCTGATCATCATTGTACTGGTGATCATTCAAAACACAACATCTTTTCGGGTCGAGGACCGGGTGTTCAACAAAATCCGGCGCATCAGCGTTGTGGCCGCTATCATCAACCTGATCATGCTCTTTTCCGAGGTGTTCAAAGAGTTTTATCTGCCCACGCATCACAGCCAGCCGGCCATTTATCTGTATTTCGGTCTCGAGGGCCATACGGCGCTGGTTCCTTGGATATGGACGGCCATCGCCATGAATATTCTCGGCACCCTGACAATGGCGTTTAATCCGGGCAAAAACAATCCCAAGATGCTGGTGCCGGCCTGTGCGCTTTTGTTTTTGGGCATCTGGATCGAAAAAGGCATCGGCCTGATCGTACCCGGTCTGGTCCCATCGCCCCTGGGGGAAGTCGTCAATTATGCGCCCAGCTGGGTGGAGGTCAGCATAACCCTGGGGATCCTGGCCCTGGGCATTTTTGTTGTTTCGCTGCTGCTCAAACCGGCACTTATCATCGAGCAGCGCTATGAAGACAGGCAATAGGTCAGCACTGGCTGCATGACATTTACCGGAGATGGTTTGGCTTCCTCAGTTCGTTTAGCAACATCCGGCTTTAATCAGGCTGAGCCACCATCGGTGCGTCCATATTGTATTCGGTTTTCTCACCCTTCAGGGCTTCAGTTTTTTCATCAATAGCCATCTGTTCCAGTGTTGAATCGATTCCCATCTGCTGATGACCAAACATTCGTCGGGGTGTCCCCCATTGCTCAGAGGGGTGCCGGAGATATAACCGGCCGTGTCGATGGCGAGGGCTCTAAGGTGCATAATCAGCGGAACCCATTCTTGGGCCTGACGACCCTGTTTAACTCTTCTTTTAATCATGACTTCAATAGCCATTTTAACCTCCTGCTTGTTTTTTCATCTAATAGAATATAATAGATAATCGATTCGCATGAAATGGCGAGCGTTTTAGAGTCGCTGTCAGAATATATTCCGATTGCCCTCGCTTTTCATTTAAGGGTCATTGCGAGCGGAGCAAAGCAATCTCATTCAAAGCATCCCAATCGGTTATGGCAGATCAGATTGCTTCGTCGCTGAGCGTCTTGCAATGACAGCCTGACGGAACCGCTTTTTGACAACCGCCATAGATGGCTTAAAACTTTGAGGAGGAAATTGCACCATGGGAATTACCGCCGACACCAAAATCGACAACCTGCTGAAAGAATACCCTTTTTTAGAAGATTTTCTGGTCAAGTTGTCCCCTAAATTTAAGGGCCTCAAAAATCCGATTTTGCGCAAAACCGTGGGCAAAATGGCAACGCTCGGCAAAGTCGCCGATATCGGTGGTATGAAGCTGGACGATTTGTTGGCAGCCCTGAGACGGGAAATCGACCGGCACGCGGGCAAAGCCAGCCCATCGGCCGAATCGATGCCCACCGGGGTCGAGAGTGCCATCAACGATCCGGAAGAAAAGCAGCAGGCGCTCAAGGAAATCATCAAAGCCCTGCACGCCGGCGAAGACATGGCGGTCCTCAAGCAAAGATTCAGCGAACTGGTCAAGGGCGTGGAGGCCACCGAAATCGCCAAAATGGAACAGGCTCTGATGGATGAGGGCTTGCCGGCTGATGAGATCAAACGCCTGTGCGACGTTCACGTGGAAATTTTCAAGGAAGCGCTCGAAGAAAAGGACCGGCCCGATCCCCCGATGGGACATCCGATTCACACCTTCATGAAGGAAAACCGGGCTTCGGAAAAGATCATGAGCGAAACCAGCATGCTGCTGGGGCGCATCGGCCACCCGCCCAAACCGGAGGCCTTCAAAGAAAACAGCGCGGCACTCGGCGCCCTGATCGAACGCTTATCCGATATCGATACCCATTACAGCCGCAAGGAGAATCAGCTGTTTCCAATGCTGGAAGCCCACCATTTTACCGGCCCCTCACAGGTGATGTGGTCGATCCACGACGATATCCGCGCCGGTCTCAAGCAGGCCCGCAAGGCGTTAGCCCAAACCGATCCCGAGGGCACCGTCACACCGCTCAAAGAGGCTATCCAGGCCATCCGGGATATGATCTACAAGGAAGAGCACATCCTGTACCCGGCCAGCCTGGACATGCTGAGCGATCCGGAATGGGTCAAGGTCAAAGACGGTGAAGCCGACATCGGTTTTGCCTGGGTCGTTCCGGATAAGGGCTGGCCCGAGGACATTATCAAGGAAACCGAGGAGGCAGCGCCCGAGCCGGAAGCAGTGGTTGAAGATGTCGCCGGGGCGCTGGGGTTGGACACCGGGCGCATGACGTTAGAGCAGATCAACCTGATGCTCACCCACCTGCCGGTGGATTTGACTTTTGTCGACGAAAACGACCGGGTCGCCTATTACTCCGAGGGGCCCGAGCGAATTTTTCCGCGCAGTCCGGCCATCATCGGCCGCGAGGTGCGCAACTGCCATCCGCCCAAAAGCGTTCATCTGGTCAACCAGATCCTGGATGCCTTCAAGTCCGGCTCGCGCGACACGGCCGAGTTCTGGATCGAGCTGGGCGGCAAATTCATCTACATTCGCTACTTTGCCGTGCGGGGTGCCGGCGGCTATTATAAGGGGTGTCTGGAGGTCAGCCAGGACCTGACCCGCATCCGCAAACTGGAGGGCCAGCAGCGGCTGCTGGACTGGGAATAGCCGGATTAGTGCCCGGAGGATATCAAACAGTAAGACGGATTTCTGAAAAATGTTGTCTTTTAATTGCCAGCTGTAGATTGTCTTTTAATTACTAGCTGTAGAATGGATCTGCAAATGGATTTTGATATCCTGCATTGCCCAATTCTAACAAAACGCTAATAAAAATCTAACCATTTCTTTGTAGTTATTGACTTGTGGTGCATATCACAATCGCATCGCAATCCTTACTTTTTCATGATGGGCAGCCCATGGTGGGCTGCCCAACTTTTTTGCATCTGGTACAATTAACCTGAATACTGGCGATCCACAATACCGGGTCGCCTTCTTGTTGGTTACCCCTTACAAGTCCCGGCCGGTAGACAATGGCTAGCGCTTGTGCCGTAATTACCTCCAGTGAAACTGTTTTTTAACAAAATCCTCAACGATCCTTAATAATTGTGGCCTAGTCTAGGTATACGTTAACCTGACGAAATAATGGAGGTATCCATGGAGACAGGCTGTTTGGCAGCCGATATCTCGCATGAGTATCAATCGAGATATCGGTATACAACATCAGGACAATGGTACAAGGGGAACCTGCATCTGCATACCAATCGCTCGGACGGCCATTTGCCGATTGCAGATCTGGTAAAAATGTACGCTGCCGAAAACTTTGATTTCGTTGCGGTCACAGACCACTGGTGTCTGCCGGAGTTTAATGGAAATCGCAAAAAATTGCCTTTACTCGTCATCGACGGTGTTGAATTGGATGGCTTTGATAAAGCCGGCGTGTATTATCATGTGCTGGCTCTCGGTGCATCACTTAAAATTCCGACTGCCGCCCGCAATTTTGAAAAAGCGTTGCAGGCCGCCCGATCACAAGAGGCGTTGTTGATATGGGCCCATCCGCATTGGACGGGCAATTCTCCGACCGAGGGCCTGCGCCATCATTTTCATGGGATGGAGATTTATAATCATTCTTCGCATTGCGAAAACGGGAGCGGATACGCTTTATCGTATTGGGATTACGTATTGAATCAGCATCCGGACTGTTTGGGATTCGCCACCGACGACAGCCATTTTGTGCCTGAACAAGAATACTGGAAAGGCGGCTGGATAATGGTAAACGCTGCCGCCTGCGCCCGGGAAGAAATACTGCATAACATTCGCAGAGGAAATTTTTATGCCACCCAGGGGCCTGAATTCAAAGCCATAGAATATTCGTACGACAGGGTTCGGGTGGAAACATCCCCGGTTGCGTATATCCGCCTGATTGGATCGCGTATGACCGGTAGCTGGGTCAAAGCTAAGGAAAATGCGCCTCTTTTACAGGCCGAATTTCAATTGCCGTCGGACTGGCCGTATGCCCGCATTGAGATCGAAGACATTGACGGAAAGCGGGCCTGGTCTAATCCGCTGTTGTTTTCAAACTAGGAGGCCCTGAAAATTGACTCAAAAAGAAACCCTTGGCAAGTTAATATCGTCTGATCGCCTCGCCGACCATCGCCCCATTTATCATCGTCTAATTGTTTTGGCCAGTGCAGCGGCCGAAAGGCTGCTGGCTCTGAAAACACTCAAAAACATCCACCAGGATATCCCTGCGGGCAGAAATTCAGCTGAATTCTTAAATAATGTATTGGACCGGTTTCAAATTCGTCATTCGATTTACCCGGTAGATATGCGTGCCATTCCACAACAAGGCCCAACAGTTGTGATTGCCAATCATCCATTTGGCGGCATTGATGGCGTCTTCTTAGCATCCCTTCTCTGTTCGGTTCGTACTGATGTAAAAATTTTAGCCAACTATTTTTTGGGCCGAATTCCGGAAATGCGGCCGCTGCTTTTTACGGTGGATCCATTTGGTAAAAAATCCTCGATCAGCAAAAACATAATAGCAGTCAAAGAAGCGGTCCGCTGGGTCAAATCCGGTGGCCTGCTGATGGTGTTTCCGGCCGGTGAGGTTTCCCATTTTAACTGGAAAACCGGAAAGATTGAAGATCCGCCCTGGGATGAGGCGGTTGCGCGAATTATCCGCTGGACCCATGCCAAAGTTGTTCCGGTTTATTTCAAGGGACGCAACAGTCTGGCCTTTCAAGCCGCCGGACTGATTCATCCGCTTCTGCGGACGCTGATGCTGCCACGCGAAATGTTAAAAAAGCAATCCGCCCGCATTCATCTGAAAATCGGCTCTCCCATACCTTACCGCAGGATCGCCGGCGTAATCCGTGATTCCGATCTGACAGCCTATCTGCGCTTTCGAACTTATCTGCTGGGCAATGCCTTTGACCGGACACCGGGATTTCTGAATACACCCGTGATAAGACGCACCCCCCGCAAGTCGCTGGAAACCATCGTTGCCCCGAAAGCAACAGCTGAACTTGTCAAAGAAGTCGATGGCCTTGCGCAAGACCAGCATTTATCCGCCCATGGCGACCTGCACGTCTATGTTGCCTTTGCCGGACAAATACCCAATGTGCTCCATGAGATTGGTCGGCTGCGTGAGGAAACCTTCCGGCAGGTGGGTGAAGGAACCGGCAAATCGATAGACCTGGATCGATTCGATCAGTATTACCGACATCTGTTTGTATGGAATTCTAAAACCCACGAAGTTGTCGGTGCCTATCGGCTGGCAGCTTCCGATGATGTAGTCAAAAAATTCGGCAAAGAGGGGTTTTACACCTATACGCTTTTTAAATATCAAACACGCCTGTTGTCGCAAATGGGGCCGGCTCTCGAAATGAGTCGCTCTTTTGTGCGACCCGAATACCAGAGGAGTTATACACCCCTTTTGTTGCTCTGGAAAGGCATCGGTCAATTTGTCGTGCGCTATCCGCACTACAAAGTCCTATTCGGTGCGGTCAGCATCACCGATGAATACAGCTCGTATTCGCGGCGGCTGATGGCCACTTTTTTAAGGAGCAACAGTTTCCTGCAGGATCTGTCTCAGATGGTTCGACCCCGCAAACCATATCGTCAAAAAGCCATTCCTGAACTGCAAGCTGCTAAGTCAGCCGGCTGGCCATACCGTTTAAAAACACCCACCAGATGGCCGATCCTGAAAAGACACCCCCTATCAGCAGCAGGGTAAAAATAGGATTGGTATTTGAATAGACAATTCCCAGACTGGCAAAAATGGCAAAAAAAGAAAGGATAAGGGCGGGATTCATAAGAGTTAAGATAAGCGCTGAAAAATAGGCCCCAAAACAGTTTTTGTTGTTCGCGGATTCGGACATTTTCTGATATCCGGCCTGACTATATATTCGGATACCCAATCCGCAAATGACAATTCCGCCGATTATCTTGAGCCAAATCTCCTGGGATATTAAAAACCCTGATACGGCGGAAATACCGAAAGCGGCCAGAGCCCCGTAGATGGCATCAGCGGTGGATATCCCCAAACCGGAAAAGAGACCAGGCAGATAACCTTCAGAAAGTGCGCGTCGCAGGCTGATGATTCCGATTGGCCCCAGCGGTGCGGCGACAACCAGCCCGATAATGAAGCCTTTGATAAAAAAGGATATCTCCAAAGCAATAGTAAGACGTTCAGTGGTGGATTAATGTCTCCATTAATAATACTAAAGCTGCACTAGAATAATTTTTTGAAAAGGTTAGAATTATGTTTTTAAAAATCCACTGGCCATGCTGTTGACCTTTGCAGGCGGAGTTCTTTTTGCAAAAAGGTATTCAGATACACGGTCGCTTGTGATTTCGATGATTGAACATGCGCTTTACGGTAACTATCTTTTTACCATCGGCTTTGGCAAATATCTGTATCAGGGTGCAGCGGGCTACGGATTGTCAGGTCTGTTGTAGCAACTGACAGTTGACATATAAGCGCGGTGTGTATTGAAACACCGGCATCAACCAATCCGGATCTTTAACTTAAGGTAAGTTTTGAAACCGCTTCTAATCAAATCCTAACATAAGACCGGTAAATCAGTAGATATCTGAAATCAATCGTTTCTGTTGAAATGGATTTTGCTAATGGCGGATTGGCTGATTGTCCTCATCGTAGCGGTTTGCTGGATTACGTTTATAATTTTCCGCAACGACAAAAATCTTTAGCGCCTGTTTTGCGTATTTGAAAAATCACGATGGAACCTTATACTATTTTTCCGAATTCGCCCATTGTCGACACCGGAGTCATCTCAAATCATTTCTTAAGCTCCGGCATAATGCAATTTCTGGACGCCTGCGATTATGTCCAGCAGTTACCGTACGGGTATAACTCCGACCGTGATGACCTGATGATTTTGTTTAAGGAAAAGATGGGCAGCTGTACAACCAAGCATGCTGTGATCGCAACCCTTGCGGCGGAACTGGATTTGCCGATAAACAAAGCCATCGGCATCTATCCCATGACCGAAGCGCTTGTCAGCGGGACAGACAACATATTAGACAAATACGATTTGCCATACATCCCGATGATTCATTGCTTTCTGGAATATGGGGATCACCGGGTGGACCTGACCCAAAGCAATCAAAACGGTAAAAACCAACCCATCGATACGCTGTTTTATACTGAAAGAGTTGAGCCCAACATATCTGCCAAACACGAATACAGGCTCTACAGGCAGGCTCTTAAAGACCGCATCTTGCAACGCAACGAACTACAGGGCGCTGATATCAAGCGCATCCTGCATGCCCGCGAAGAGGGGCTCAAACTTTTAAGGTCCCTGGTGAAGCCACGGTAAACCCTGACAACCGCGGACAATGTGCTAATACGAAATTAAAATTTACCTCAAAAGGTCAGTTTTTTAGAGATCTCTTCATATTTTTCAACTCTGGCAATACCTCCCTGGCTGAAATTGATTTTAATGTAACCGGTAAAGTTTTCTTCATTCAAATTTCTTAAGTAATCCAACAGGCAGAATAATTTTTTGGATTTATCCATTCGAAGGGGCCGGTTCAAGTTTTCAATTCGCCTTGTTTTCATACGCTGTCATAGAAAATAATTTTATTGCTGCAGATAAAGAAGGATGGTTCTCAAACCACCGTGTTGCCACTTTAGTTTGGCTTTCAATAAAATTTAAATTAGAGGTGTTCGGTATTCGCTGAATGCAGTCATTATTAGGACCGAATATTTGGGTGAAACTAGATACGCGTTAAAAATAGATGAAGCAATAACTTTCATTAAGATCTAGCCAATTTATGAATTGATTATAGAAAATAAAAAGAGAGGCACTCAACCTCTCTTTTTACAACAGTTTGCTTGGATCTTAACGAATTCCCATGACGATCGAGCCTTAATTGTTCTCCAGCATTTCAAAAATTACTTCGGCAATAACCGTATTGTCAATGTAAGTGTCTCTGATCGGGTCTTCTGACGTCGGGCCTTTTTTAAATAGGTGGGAACCGCAACCTTTGGCAAAAAAAGGAATCAGCTGATTGGTGTGGCTTCCGCTGTGCCATTCCATGCCCGGCAGATTCCCGGCACCGTTGTTGACAAGCGCCTCCCAGGTAGGATCCGAGCCCGGTCCGGTAAGGTAGCCGGTCTCGTGATCACCGGTAACGATAAGAAGCGTTTCACCCCAGCTACTGTTGGCCTTGATCCAGTCCATTACGGCATTGACGGCGTTGTTGAAATCAATCTGCTCTTCAATCATGCGTCCGGATTGGTTAGCATGACCGGCCCAATCCACAGCGCCGCCTTCGATCATCAGAAAAAGGCCTTCCGGGTCATCATCCAGGACGTTCAGGGCAGCTTTAGTCATCTCCTCCAGGTTTGGAATGCTTTCGATTTGGGGCACAATGTATGGGGCTGCATAACCATCACCACCTCGGCTCTGTTGGAGCGTAGTGTATACTTCAGGAATGCCGATAACACGCGTGGGAGTCGGACCGCTCATCAAAGCCTGAAAAATTTCACGCTTCTGTATTAACGTCCATTGATCCGGAATCCCGTCACCATCCGCATCGGCACCTAATGCCCCATCGTTATCCGTTAGATCGGCCCATGTTCCTTCGCCACCGACGTATTTGAAGCCATTTGTGCAATTGTTGTAGACTCCATTTGCACTGTAGCAGGGATTTCCACACCCCATGATTACATCCACCGCACTGTCATAAATCATTTCATTGGCAATATCGGCATAATTGCCTCGCGCCTCATTATGGGCCACAAACGCAGCAGGAGTGGCATGGCTAAACTGAACGCTAGTGACCACTCCGGTGGACATGCCGGCAGCCTCACAAGACTCAAGGACGTGAAGCAGCGGCTCTTGATCCAGGTCAACACCGATGGCGCCGCTATAAGTTTTATCGCCGGTGGACATTGCAGTCGCCGCTGCCGCTGAATCAGTCGCACCGTTTTTGACATAATCAAAATCTTCCCAGGCCGCATCAGGATCGTATTCGCCCGGAACCATATATGTGCTCATCGCCATCTGGCATGAAAAATGTTCGTAATCCTGGACACCGGTTTTGCCAAACTCATAAAAATTGGCGGCATCAATGTGATTGTAGCCCCAGCCGTCCGAGATCATGACAATGATGTTTTTAATTTGCTTTTGCTTGGCAAAGGCGCTGGCGCCGGTAAAGGTTATTGCCAATACGGTCATCAAGACCAGTCCATATTTTAAATACCTCATATTATCCTCCTTCAAATTCGATTTTCTTAATACCTTGTTTATGTAAATTTGAAAAGTTCGAAACGCTCTGGGACATTTCCTTATTCCCTCAGATCACCTCCTTTCTTCAAAAATCGAAAAGCCCGAACCAAAAGCTTAACAAGCTTTTAGATTCGGGCTTTTCGGTGCCAAATCAGGCCGACAAAGTACCCGGTTTAGTTACCAACATTTGGTGCTTATGGTATCAAACATAAAAATTTGAAACATATGGTCTATCTAGAATTATTGGGATGGATACTAGGGGGCGGGCATTTGAATATAATTAAAGGCAAATTAGAAATGGATTAAATGCTGATAAAATGAACAGGAAATTATAAAAGGAGATCTCTTTTCTGACCTCAGGTTGCTGTCACTATTGGGTTAATCGTGAAAAAGGCATCACGCACCGAACCAAATTTTAATTGGAATTTAACATCTCCCTAACAAGTGAACGGGTATGCTTATAAACTTATAAGATTGCCACGGGTTACACTCGAGCCGGGATGGATCAAAACAATGCAAACGGTATCATTTTATAAGGTTGATAAAAGAAGCTAAAATTAGCCAAACTTTAAATCGAGAACCCTATTATGCCTACCGACAAAAAGTGCCCGAAATGCAGCTCAGATGCAATTTATAAGTTCGGAAAAACCAAAAACGTTAAGCAGCGCTATAAATGTCAGGTTTGCAATCGGCAATTTGTTGCCGGCAAAAGCCGGCTGGAAGTCAAAAAAAGACCTGATTGTCCCGCCTGCGGCAAACCGATGCACATTTACTTGCGCTCTGATTCTTACATCCGTTTCAGGTGTTCGGATTATCCACTATGCAAGACTTTTCAAAAATTTAAAAAGGATGATGCTTTGGTTCATGAATTTTTTGATTCTTGAGACCGCACGTATCAAAAAATCAAATTCCATCCGTTAGCGATTTCACCTCCACAAATTTTTCCTTGATCCGGCTTCAATTTCGCCTATACTTTTGACGGCTGTGGGACACCTTTAATTTTTATCATTCAGTCGTGTGCACCGAACTTGTCAAATTTAAAAATTAAAATATAATCAGAATGTTAGTTAAAATAATGCGCCTGTTGTCTGTGGCCCCAAATTTATCCGAGCCATTGTTAAATTTTTATGAGTTTCCTAACAAAAATCTAACAATTATGGATTAGATTCCAGTCTAATCTGAAGTAGGCAAAAGCAGAAAATTTTTCTGGACTTCTTTTGCATACTTGAATAATTCATATCCTGCTTCACAAAACACTGGAACATAGAGTTGGGGTTCAGACAAACGATTCTTAACTGATGTGATCCGTTCTCAGAGGGGGACATCATGATCTCAACAAATTGCGATTTTTCTCATTTTGTTGCGGCCATCAAAGACAAAACGTATGACGACGTTATCTATTTGGCCGAGCAGGAAGCAACTGCCGCAGAGCGCATTTTATTTCGAAACAACGTAGACAATAATGAACGTAAAAAATGTGGCCAAAAATATGCGGCGATTTTAAAAAAATTGATTGCCTACATGCGATCCAATGTCAGGCCGCAAAATAGCCAGGATGAATATTTTGAGTTGTTTGCCATGATTCTCGATAGTGTCAATTCAAATGAAAAGACTGCAGAAGCTTAGTGCTTCGATTCGCAATTACAGTGACGTATAATTATTGGCCAATTTATTATAATTGCTTACTCAGCACTAAGTCCTGAGTGAGTAAATACGTCAGCGTATTTACGAATCGATGGACTTAGCCATCGTTACCAGCCAATTTAAATTCGATCAATCTTCAAATCGCACCGCATCCACTATCCGCCGGAAGGCAAGCTCGTCAATTTCTGGCACCGCTTTAACTATTATCAAAAATTAACCTTGTCCTCATATTAATCTAATCTACCCAGCCTATTTTCAGCCAAAATCCAATTCTTGAGCTGGCTGTGTGCATCCATCAAGCGTCACGGTTTCAGCTTTTGCCGGTGGCGTCTTTTCGAGATAGATATGTTAAAGCTTCAGGATCTGTGTAAACATTTTGGCAAGGTCAAAGCGGTTGATGAGGTGAATCTGACCATTCAATCCGGTCAGATGGTGGGTATCATCGGGCGCTCGGGCGCGGGCAAATCCACCCTTCTCAGATTAATCAATCGATTAATCGATCCCACCTCAGGAAAAATCGAATTTGATGGGGCCGACATCGGGCAATTAAAAAGGAGCGCGCTTTTAAAGTGGCGCACACGCTGTGCCATGATATTCCAACAATTTAATCTGGTCAGCCGTCTGGATGTCCTCACCAACGTCCTGGTCGGTCGCCTGGGATATCATGCGACCCTTCCCACTTTGTTGAAAATTTTCTCAAAATCAGAAAAAGCCATGGCCATTCAGGCGTTGGACCAACTGGGCATGTCCGCCACAGCCCTGCAGCGGGCCGATACCCTCTCCGGCGGGCAACAACAGCGCGTTGCCATCGCCCGGGCCCTGGTGCAAGAGCCGCATCTGATCCTGGCGGATGAACCGATCGCCTCACTGGATCCGCACAATGCCACACTTGTAATGGAAGCGCTCAAGCGCATCAACCAGGAAGTGGGTATTACCGTCATCTGCAATCTACATCACCTGGCCACCGCCCGCTCTTATTGCGAGCGCATCATCGGCATGCGCGCCGGGCGCATTGTTTTTTACGGTCGGCCGTCCGACCTGAATACTGAAAAAGCGCTCGAGGTATACGGTACCGAAGGTGACAGCGAGGAGCTCAAGCAGGCGCTGGGAGAAGGCCCGGTTCAAAAAGAAGATGAACCCGCATCCCGCGCAGCGGTAGCTTCCGGCTGAGGCGTCGCCAAACAGACAATAAAATTGAGTAAGCCGAACGCGTTACGAAGGTCTCTCAAGATTCAGCCGATGGCTGGACAACGGATTTATTCAAAATAATTATTTAAAGGAGGAAAAAATGAACAAATTCAAAAAGATGTTACCGATTGGGATTGTGGTTGCATGTCTGCTGCTGGCCTATCTGACCCCGACCATCGCCGCCGACTGGCGCCAGCAGTATCCGGAAATAATCATGGGCGTCATCACCGAGGAAAATGCTGAAGACCGCGCCAAGCGCTGGACTCCCACTCGCGATTACCTGTCGAAAGAGTTGAACGTACCGGTTAAGTGGCGCGAAGCCACGGATTACGCCGGCATCATCGAAGCCCTTAAAGCCAAAAAAATTGAGCTGGCCTGGTTTGGCCCGGCATCATTTGCCCGTGCCTGGATCGTTACCGATGGAAAGGCCGTGCCGTTGGCGGCTGAAATCGATAAAGACGGCGGTTTCGGCTATTTTGGTGTCATCATCGTTAAAACAGACAGTCCTTATAAATCGATCGACGATTTGAAAGGCAAACGTTTTGGTTTTGCCGATCCCAATTCGACCTCCGGTTACCAGGCGCCAAATTTTTTTCTCAGCGAGCAAGGCTATAAGCCCGAGGAGTTCTTTGGCAAAACCGCTTTTTCCGGCAGTCATGAAAACAGTGTTAAAATGCTGATGGAAGGCAACTTCGATGCCGTTGCCACCTGGTGGACCAATGAAAAGAAATCCAACATGAGCCGCATGGAGCAAAAAGACATGATCGAACCGGGGCAGTATCGCATTATCTGGAAGTCCCCGCGCCTGCCGTCCGACCCGTTTACGGTTCCGGCCTGGTTACCCAAAGAGATGCAAAACGACATCAAAATGGCCCTGTTGGACATGCCCAAAAAAGATCCGGCTGCCTTCAAAGCCCTGATGGGCAGTTCTCAAAAATTCCGCGAAGTCACCCTTGAGGACTATCAGCCGGTGATTCGCTTTGTGAAGGCCAACATGGAAAAACGTAAAGAATAACGAATTTTAGCGTCAATCAAACGGAGCCGCCACAATAGTGGCAGCTCCGTTTGGTATTATTTTGCGACCGGAAATTTTTGCCACGAAGGCACATAGACACCAAATATTAATTTTTATTATTTTTTCTTAGTGTCTTCGCGTCTTGGTGGCAAAAATCCTTTGTTATCACCGGCACGAACGGCAGAAGACGGACAGGTATGAATTGAATCCATTTTTTGAAAAAGACCCCCAGAATTCCGAGGCCTATTCCGCCTTTACACAGTTGGAAGCGGATCTGAAACGTGCCAAGTACATCCGCACAATTATCTTTGTTGTTATTTTCATCCTCGCTTTGTGGGCCTCAGCCTATGTCGGTGAAGTCGACATACCTGAATTTATAGAGGGGCTGCCCGGTTTCTTTAACTACTTCCAGCAGACCCTGCCCGAAATCGATGCCCAAACCTTTCAGCACGATATCTCCGACTGGTATTGGGGGATCGGCAAATGGCTGCGCTTTTTATGGGATACGGTTCTGATTGCGTTTCTGGCTACCTTGTTCGGTTTTATCTCATCCTTTCTGCTGTGCTTTGCGGCCTCGCGGAACCTCAATAAAAACTACTGGAGCTATTTTGTTTGCCGGCGCATCCTGGAAATTGCGCGCTCGGTTCCCGAACTGGTCTATGCCCTCATTTTTGTTTTTTCATTTGGCATCGGTCCGTTTCCCGGCGTTCTGGCCATTGCCATTCACACCTGTGGGGCCCTGGGCAAACTGTTCTCTGAAGTCAATGAAAATGTGGATCTGGGCGCCACTGAAGGTGTTTTGGCTTCGGGGGGCAACTGGTTTCAGATGATCCGCTACGCCGTTGTGCCGCAGGTTTTTCCCAATTTTATGAGTTACACCCTGCTGCGGTTTGAAATAAACGTGCGCGCGGCTTCGGTTGTGGGCTTTGTGGGCGCCGGCGGTATCGGACAGGAGCTGATGACCTCCATCCGACAGTTCCTCTATACCGATGTCAGCGCCATCGTTTTGATGTTGGTATGTGCGGTTGCCATCATCGATGTGTCGTGTGAAAAAATCCGTCATCGCATTATCGGACAGGAAGTCTTGGTATGAGCCAGCAGCTGACCGTCAACGACATTACCGAGGTGTACCGCCAAAACCCGGCTGTCTTTGAGCGTCCACTCGAGCAGCGGCTGGCCCGGTGGCTCATGTGGACCGGTTTTGCGGCCTTTACGATATATTGTCTGGCGCAATTGGGATTTTTCAATTTCAGCATGATCCGCAGCGGATTGGGCAAGCTCTACGGGGTGGTTTCCTTCATGCTGCCACCGGCGGCCCATGGGCGCTTTTTGGATTTTCTGTGGGCCATCTTGGAAACGCTCGGAATGGCGTTTCTGGGGACGCTTTTGGCCGCTCTGATGGCCATTCCCATGGGCTTTTTGGGTTCCAAGAACGTAATCGGCAATGCGGCCTTTCATTTTGGCTTGCGTCGCATCTTCGATTTTATTCGCGGCATTGATGCCTTGATCTGGGCCCTGGTCTGGATCAACGTTGTCGGCCTGGGACCCTTCGCCGGCATATTGGCAATCGCCTGCAGCGTGTCCGGCGAACTGGCCAAGCTGTTTTCCGAAGCCATTGAAAATGTTGATCGAAAACCCATTGACGGGGTTCGTGCCTCGGGCGCCAACACAGTGCAAACCATGCGCTATGCCATCCTGCCCCAGGTCTTTCCGGTCATCCTGTCGACCTCGCTGTATTATTTTGAATCCAACACACGCTCGGCAACGATCCTGGGCATTGTCGGAGCCGGCGGCATTGGTTTGCAACTGGCCGATCGCATCCGCGTGCTGGCCTGGGACCAGGCCTCTCTGATCATTGTCATGATTCTGGTGACGGTTTATTTGATTGACAATCTGTCAAACAAAGTGCGGCATTACTTCATCAAGGCCCGGGAAATTAGCTAATTTTAATTGGAGTGAGCGATATGGGAAAAATCAGCATGGTCATGTTTGATCTGTCCGGAACCACGGTCTATGATGACACCGGTGTGCGGGATTGTCTGTATCAGGCTGCCCAGGAATTTGATTTGAAGACAACATCCGATGAAATTTTGCTGCACATGGGGACCAATAAAATTCATCTGTATCAGTTTCTGATTGCCCGTTCCCAGGGCAAACAGATTGATATAAAGGATTTTGAAAAAATCCAGGATTCGGAAACGGCCGAACTGGCCAAAAAGGTTTTCGATCGCTATGAAGAGCTGATGATTGCCCACTACGAGTCAGAGGTTAAGGAAATACCGGGTGCCGCGGACGCCTTTCGCTGGTGCCGTCAAAACGGTATCAAAGTGGCAACCGATACGGGTTTTCATCACAAAATCACCCAGGCGATTATGGACGGATTGGGATGGCTTCGAGACGGTCTGGTGGATCTGTCGGTGGATGTTGAGAGCATTCCCGGCCAGAGGGGCCGGCCGGCACCCTATATGATTTTTCATGCCATGGAAAAATTGAATGTGCAAAGTGTGCATGAGGTGATAAAAGTCGGTGATACCCCGGCAGATATGCTCGAGGGCCGCAATGCCGGCTGTCGCGGTGTGGTCGGCGTTTTGAGCGGTCCGCGGCCGGTGAGCACCTGGGGCAGATACTGGCATACCCACTTAATTTCCAGCGTCAAAGAGCTACCGGAACTGATTGTTTCCGAATTTGAGTAAATACCGATGAATGAGACCTCCGCCCGTGCCGCAGTGATGCACACCCCCCGTCAAAATCTTAGCCTGCAGCATTATCCTCTGCCGGAAGTCGCCAGAGACTGTATTCTGGTCAAAGTCACCTGCTGCACGATCTGCGGTTCCGATGTGCATACCTGGTCAGGGCGCCGTGATTCGGCGGTGCCGATTATTTTGGGACACGAAATTGTAGGGGTCATTGCCGCCAAAGGCAAAGCCGTTACCCATGATGCTGCTGATCAACCGCTTGCCATCGGTGATCGAATCAGTTGGAGTCTGATGGACAATTGCGGCAAATGTTTCTACTGTCGCCAAAAAGGGCTGATGATGAAATGCCGCAATTTGAAAAAGTACGGTCACGACAGCTGTGAGGCGCCGCCGCATTTCGTCGGCGGTTTTGCCGAGTACTGCTACTTGACCCCGGGTACCTGTGTGATCAAGCTGCCCGACACGGTCAGTGACGAACAGGCGGCACCGGCGAATTGTGCGCTGGCAACCGTGGTTGCCGGCTGGGAAGCTGCCGTTATTCGGCCATTGGAAAATGTGTGGATTCAAGGTGCCGGTGCCCTGGGAATTTATGCGGCCGCCCTTGCCAAGCACTACGGCTGCGGCAAAATTGTGGTCAGCGATGTCTTAGATAATCGGTTGGAATTCGTGCGGGCATTCGGGGCCACCGACACGCTCAACACGCGCCAAATGGCAGACGCCGATGTCGTGGCGACTGTTCGCCGGTTAACCGACGGTTTTGGATTTGATTGCGTGTTGGAAGTGGCCGGATCCCCAGATTTAATTCCGATCGGCCTGCAATCTTTGCGCATCGGGGGGCGTCTTGTTGAAATCGGCAACTCTTTTCCCGATGCGCGCTTCAGCTATGATGCCTGCGATCTGGTGTGGCGCAGGTTAACACTCAGCGGGGTGCACAACTATGACACGCGGCATCTTAAGACGGGCATCGATTTTCTGGCGGCCACCAATGATCGATTTCCATTCGAAAAGCTGGTCACCCATCGCTTTAATTTAGAGGAAATCAACGCCGCCCTTCACATGGCGGCTTCGGGTAAAGCCATTCGGGTGGCTGTACTGCCATGAAAAACGCAATATAAGGTGATCTTCAATGTCAATTTTTATTCGAAACCAGGCGTATACCGGACCGGTGAAAGCCGTTGTTCTCGACTGGGCCGGTACCGCAGTTGATTTCGGCAGCATCGGACCGGCAGCGGTATTTACGGACGTTTTCGCTATATTCGGGGTGGCTGTTTCGGTCGCAGAGGTGCGTCAGTTTATGGGCGTTGCCAAAAAGGACCATATCCGCAACATATGTAGCCTGCCGTCAGTGGTCGCCCAGTGGCAGAAACAAAACGACCGACCGCCGGATGAGAACGATGTCGAACGCATTTATAGCGAAACCGAGCCGATGATGGTCGATAGCATTTCCCGGCATGCCGATCTGATTCCCGGTTTGCTCGAAACGATAGACAGTCTGCGTCAGCAGGGTGTCAAAATCGGCTCCTCGACCGGGTATACTGCACCCATGATGGAAGCGCTGGTTCCGGCCGCCCGGGACCGGGGTTATGCTCCCGATGCCATCGTCTGCGCCTCTGATGTGCCGGCCGGGCGCCCCTATCCCTGGATGTGCTTTCTAAATGCCATTAAGCTGCAAGTGTATCCGCTGGAAGCGTTTGTTAAGATCGGCGACACCATCAGCGATATCGAGGCCGGACGCAATGCGGGCATGTGGACCATCGGCCTGACCCAATCGGGCAACGAGCTGGGCATCACCGAGCAGGAAGCCGCTCAACTGACACAACAGGAGATGAAAGCCAAAACGGATCCCATAGCACAGCGCTACCGGGATGCCGGAGCCCATTATGTGGCGGCCGGTATCTGGGAAGTGCTGCCGGTAATCGAAAATATCAATGTGCGTTTGGCACGCGGAGAAAAACCCTAAGCAAGGAGCAACATTTATTATGCCGGTATATAATGCCCACCGACAACCCAACGTCGATCTTTCCGAAGGGGACAGCAACCTTTCCCACCAGCGACGGCAATGGATCGAAACCGCCATTGATCCCGTCAGTGAAGACTGGCTGGCGCGGGATGCAGCCGTGTTTCTGCATCAAAGCCTTTCGACGCCCTGCTTGAACGTGCTTCAAACCTGTCAGGGCAGCTTCATCGAAGATTTGCAGGGACGCCGTTATCTTGATTTTCACGGCAACAGCGCCCACCAGGTGGGATTCGCCCACCCGCAGGTGATCGCTGCGATTAAAGACCAGCTGGACGCTTTGGCCTTCTGCACGCGTCGCTACACCAATACGGCCGCCATAGAGCTTGCCGAAAAGCTGACGGCCATTACCCCGGAGCCGCTGGGCAAGGTTCTATTCGCACCCGGTGGGACCACTGCCGTGGGAATGGCGATGAAGTTGGCACGAGCTGCCACCGGTCGCTTTAAGACCATTTCGATGTGGGATGCCTTCCACGGCGCATCCCTGGATGCCATGTCCATCAGCGGCGAAACCATGTTTCGTCAGGATGTGGGCCCTTTGTTGCCCGGCACGCAACATGTACCGCCGGCCGAGCCCTACCGCTGTATCTGGCATCCCAGTGGTGAGTGTGAGAGCTGCGATTTAAGATGCGCCGCCTATATCGATTATGTTCTTGAGAAAGAAGGTGATGTCGGTGCCGTCATTGCCGAACCGGTACGCAATACTGCCGTTAATCCACCGCCGCCGGGCTATTGGCAGACAGTCCGCAAGTCCTGCGACCGGCACGGCGCCATGCTGGTGCTGGATGAGACCGCCGTATGTCTGGGGCGCACCGGCAACATGTTCGCCTGTCAGACCTTTGACGTCATCCCCGATATTCTGACAATCGGAAAGGGCATTGGTGGTGGCGTGATTCCTCTTGCCGCTATGATTGCGCACTCCGATCTGGATGTCGCCCCAGAAAAAGGCATCGGGCATTACACCCATGAAAAAAATCCGGTTGCCGCCGCCGCCGGACTGGCAACCATCGACATCATCGAAAGCCAGGACCTGCCGCCGCGGGCGACGGAAATGGGAAATTATGCGCTAAAACGCCTGCACGATATGCAAAACGACCACCCGCTGATCGGCGACGTGCGCGGCGTGGGTCTGGTGCTGGGCATCGATCTGGTAAAAGACCGGATCAGCAAAGAGCGCGCCGTCGCCGAAGCCGACCGGCTGATGTATGCCTGTCTGCACAGAGGATTAAGCTTTAAAACCTCCCAGGGCAGCTTCATACCGCTCTCGCCGCCGCTGACGATCACGCGTCAGGAGTTGGATCAGGCACTGGATATACTGGAAAGCGCTCTTTCAGATATCGAAGAGCGTCGCTAAAGCTTTTTTTGCGTGCGCCAGCACGGCCGAATACGGAAAAACAGCGGGAACATAAAATGGATAAAAAGATAGCGCCTTCAAATCCGTATATTCTTTTGACACCGGGCCCTTTGAGCACGACCTTGACCGTCAAGCAGGCCATGCTCAGGGATTGGTGCACCTGGGATGACGATTACAAACAGATTATTCAGGATATGCGCCGCAAACTGGTAGACTTGGCCTCTCGCGATGACGGATACTCCTGTGTGCTCATGCAGGGCAGCGGAACGTTTTGTGTCGAATCGGTGATCACCACCGCCGTTCCGGACGGGAGCAAGCTTCTGGTGCTGGCCAATGGCGCCTACGGCCGCAGAATTGCACTCATTGCCGAACGTATTGGTATCGACGTCATGGTGCATGATTCCGGGGACACCTCAGTGCCGGACCTGGAGAAGCTTGAGCAGATCCTTTCTGTCGATGCGGCGATTTCCCATGTCGCCGTGGTCCATTGTGAAACCACCACCGGCATGCTCAATCCTATCGAGTCCATCGGACGGATGGTCAAAGCCCGCGCTAAAGTATTCATTGTGGATGCCATGAGCAGCTTTGGCGGCATTCCGCTGGATGCCCATGAAGTCGGTGCCGATTATCTGATCAGCAGCGCCAACAAGTGCATTCAGGGTGTGCCCGGTTTCGGATTTGTCATCGCCCGCAGGGCGGAACTGGCACAAACCAGAGGGCAGGCCCGCTCAATGAGCCTGGATCTTTTCGATCAATGGGAGACCATGGAAAAGGATGCGGGCAAGTGGCGCTTTACCTCGCCGACCCACACGGTGCGGGCCTTTGCTCAGGCCTTGCAGGAGCTCGAGATGGAAGGCGGAATTACAAGTCGCTATGAGCGCTATTGTGAAAATCACCGGCTTTTGGTGCAGGGAATGCAGGCCCTGGGTTTTAAAACACTGCTGCCGGCCGAAAATCAATCGCCGATCATTACAGCCTTTCACAGTCCGGACCATAAAGACTGGGCGTTCGACCGATTTTACCGGCGCCTGAAACAGAAGGGATTTGTCATTTATCCGGGCAAAGTGACCGAGGCCGATACCTTTCGCATCGGTAATATCGGTGATATCCAGCCGGCAGACATCACACGCCTGCTGCAAGCGGTGAAAAGCGCCATGTACTGGCGCAGGGATGGTGCCCAGAACGTTTGATTTTTAGAATATTATACCGCTATTTTTTCGGCGCTTTTCTTAGAATTAGTCTAGCTAAAACGTAGAGCAGGGCCCAAGCCAACGGTGTAAAAAAAACAACGGCCAAGGCCACATATTTGTCTAAATGGCTTCGGAAAATGAAAACGATCACATTTATGCACAGCACCAAGATAGAGCCGATCAACCAGCCTTTCATGCTTCTATCTAAATAAATCAGGGGCATTTATTACCTTCAGACTATTTTTTATCTGTCTTGATGATACGACTTACTGGCGCATGGAGACGTGATTTATAATATTGAATTGTTAAATTTTTATTAGGGATGGTATTTTTCTGATCATTTAAAGCAGATTGATGGGGTTGCATCCGGTATGGGTTGATTGGGTTTTCCAAACCGGGTGCTTTGCAGCCGGTTTAACCGCGTTGTTCTCAACAATTGGGGCACTTCGCGCCCCTGTCTTTTATCGCCTCCGGCGGTAAAATCCAAGCCACCCGCTGTGCAGGTGGTCGTTGACTCAGATCAGATCCAGCGGCGAACCCGTGTCTTATATGCGGTATAGCGTTCGCCGAACTTATGTTCCAAATAGGTTTCTTCAGGGGCCACCGCGAGGCGATCAAATACGAGCCACAGAGCAGCTGCGGCAATCAAAAACCAAAAAGAAAGAAGCAAAACCGCAAATCCAAACAACACGAGTATCAGTGAAAGGTACATCGGATTGCGGGAAAGTTTAAACGGGCCGTCCTCCACGATCTGAGTCGTAGGTTTATTTGTATCGATGTAAGAGCCCCGCTTCTTGATAACCACAAAGGCGTGCAGCGCCAAATATCCCGAGAAGATAAACACAATCAGCGCGAGAGGACTTCTCAAACCTACAGGCCCCTTAGGCCAATTAAGCCCCGCTCCGTATTCGAGCAACCCCGCAATACCTAAAAACGCAAAGAAGATGAGCGGCGGCGGGATTCTGACATCCGGACGATCTTGCGCTGGTGGTAAATCCATGTTCACGGCATGGCCTATTTTATTTGAACTTTATTAATTTGGAATGAGATCATTGTTAAGAATAAAATAGATTTCACCTTGAGTTTGATATTGCAAATTTATTTGCGATTGTTTGATATTACTCAGTGGCTCTCCGATAAATCCCCTGCGCAGTCATGATTTCTTCTCCTCGCAGCATCTTGGAAATAATCGGAGTAACTGGATCAAAATTATCGACCAATTTTTGCATGACGAATTTCTCGGAAACCCTTTGCCACGTATCTTCACCAAAATGTCTGAATTCGTAACGTCCTATCGTAAAGTCCATTTCCTTATCGTGTCCTGTTTAGAAAATTCGCCATAGCGTCAACAGGTTTCATGTATTTTATCAGCTTGGCTTCCGAAAATTTCATTCCTTGTTAGAAGTATGTAAATTGGAATGATTAGAAAAATGTTAAGGAAAAATTTGATTTTGATATTTCATTATGGACGAGTAGATTGGATGAACTGTGTGAGAAATTTGAATAAGCATACTTTAACGGAAGAACTGGACAAGAGGGCTATTGGGCTGCCCGTTTCAACCCTTCTTGCAGCATCATTCCCACCATCGCGAGGCATTCCATGTCCAGATATTTTTCAGCACGTCTTTCAAACAGAACCGCACAGCGGGCGGCAAACTCTTCATCGGCATCATTGAAAAGCATCAGAACCGGAACCTTCGGCAGGGCGGGAAATTGCAGGCTCAAATCATACGGAAAATCTACGGCCGGAGGGCGCCCGTTGAGCGCCCGGGCAGCTGCTTCGAGACGGGCAAGATTGCCCGTAAAATAGTCGGCCAGCGGGGCCTCGGTATAGTTGACGAATGCTCCGGCAAAAGGTGCTGCGTCCTTAAAATCTTTAAACGTCACCCAGTCATCGTCAATCGGATCATAATCCGGGCACAGCAGCAGGTATTTAAACAGAACAACACACGTCGAAAAATCAGGCCGCCTGCCGGAGGGATCGTTGAGGCCTTGTTTGGATATCCGGTACGGGTTTCCAAAAACGGGAACAATCAGTTCCTCACCGGCGATTTCAGCTCCGAGCCGCCCGGCAATTTTTGCAAATTCCAGTTCGGCAACCCGGGCCAGATAGTTGCTGTAGGTTTCTTCAAAAACGGTAGATTTGTCCATGCTGATTTGAATTTCCTCACGCAAAGACGCAAAGGCGTTTTTATTAGCCACAAACGTACATGATTTTTTTATTAACCGCAGACCCACGCCGACGGACGCAGACATTTTTGCCGCGCGACCCGCGCGGCAAAAAACACGCCAATCGCTTCGCGATTAATGATACCTAACTTGAGTGATTCAAATTTTCAAAATCAATAATTCCGTTTTAAAAGATCTATGTAGCTGTATAAGTAAGTTTTTTATCCCGCACCAGCGGGATGACGTACCTTTTTATCGCGCGGGTCGCGCGATAAAAAAGTCTGCGCGAGTCTGCGTATGTCTCGCGGTTTAAAAAGTTCGTGTGGGTCTGTGGCTAATTTAATCGACAATCGCAAAGGCGCGGACCGGAAACGACCCTATGCCTTTGACCGGGGCCGGGACCGCAAAGAATTTAAACCCGGTTTCCGGCAATGCATCCAGGTGACACATATGCTCAACGATCGGTATGCCGGCTTCCAGCAAAATCGTATGCGCCGGACGGGATCCGTCATCGGTGTCGTCGATGTTGAGTGAGTCGATACCCACTAAAGCGGCACCAGCAGTTTTCAGATGTTCGACTGCATTGCGGGTGAGGAAAGGATGGTTTTTAAAATACGCATCGGTTCGCCAGTGCCGGTCCCAGCCTGTAAGGATGAGCACGGCTTTGCCTGTGATGTTGCTGTTGGCAAAAACCTCTTTGCTGATCGAGCGCATTCTTTGATCAACGCGAACCACCACGCCATCCAGATTGGCGATCGAGGTTAATTTAAGCCCGGACAAATCGATTCCTTCAGCATATCGGTGAAATGGCGCGTCGATATAAGTGCCGGTATTGGCCACCATTTCGATTTTTCCAATTTGAAATGAGGTGTCTTCGGCATAATGGGATCTGGATTCTTCCCGGCCCATATGGTCGCTGATCACCGGGCCGGGCAATCCGGTGTATGTGATCATGCCATCTTCGATCGTATGGCTCACGTCAATCAATTGAGTCACCATCTAAATCCTTTAGTAAATCTATTAATTTAGTTTTTCCTGAAGGTTCTTGGAAGGAAGATAAAATTCGAAACTCGAAATCCGAAAAATGTTCAAAATTTAGATTTTAACGATTCGAATTTCTGATTTGTTTCTGATTTCGATATTCGAATTTCGAAATTAATGAACAGGATTACCCATAAAAGCGTAAACCCATTTTACTTGCCGACAAAGAACAACATGCCCTTTAGATCACACTTCTATGGCGGCGCCGATTTGCTGCAGATGCTCCCGGAAGGTGTAGCCCGGATTCTTGCTGCGCTTTTTCAGGTATTCATCAAATTGAAATTGCCGCGACAGGGTTTTCCCATTTTTGACGTTTTCCGCCCGGCGCCGCTCGGTTTGCGCATTTTTGCGCGCCAATGAAAGGATGTCTTCGACATCCTGCAGCAACGCAAAAACCACTCCGTCGTCATCACCGAAAACGACGTCATCGGCGGTTACTTTGAAATCCCCGAACCTGGCGGTCGACAGGGCGTCTGATCCCCGCGGATAGGCACGCTTGGGCCCTACCGGAAAGGAACCATAGCTGAAAACGGGAAAACCGATCTGAATGAGCTGCGGCGTATCACGGTGAAAGCCCCAAACCGCAATTCCGCCCAGACCCATTTGCTGGGCTTCCAGAACCGTTAAATCCCCGATACAGCCTTCATGCTTGCGGGCGGCATTGTCGATGGTCAAGATATCGCCTGCGCCGGCACCCGACATGACTTCCAGAAAAATATCCACACTCCCCGAGTGTCTCACCGGCAACACGCGGCCGGCGATTCGCCAGCCCGGCACCAGCGGTCTGATTCCGATGGGCGCTACGCGCATAAAAACGCCCAGCCGCAAGCAGGCATCTGTTATTAGAGGAGTTGAAAGAGAGGCAAAGGCTTCTTTGAGGCTTTTATTGTCCATGCTTCCTCCAGCTAGATAAAAAATAACTTGGTTATGCTTTAAAATATTTTCTTAGATCATCGTTTGATTGGTTTTATTTGTTAAATTCATCAAATTGGTTAAAAAATGCAACCCTAAAACAACCCATAGAACAAATCAAACCAATTTAACCAATCCAACAAAAATTATTTCTTAATTGGAAATTGTTTGCACAGAGTCTGGACCTCCTGGGCCACCTGCTTGAGAATCTGTGCGTTTTCAATATTGGACATGGCGGCGTCCATCATACGAGTAATTTGTCGCACCTCGGGTTCCCGCATGCCTCTGGAGGTGATCGCCGGGCTACCGATGCGAATGCCGCTGGCGACCTCCGGTCTTTCTGGATCGGCGGGTATGACGTTGCGATTGACGATAATGTCCGCCGACTCCAGCGTTTTTTCAGCAAGCGCCCCTGTCAGCCTTCTGGACCGCAAATCGACCAACACCAGATGATTATCGGTTCCACCGGAAACAATTCGATACCCCAGACGTTCGAATTCAGCGGCAAAGCAATCCGCATTTTTTAATGTTTTTTTTTGCAGTTCAACAAAACCGTCTGCTTTGGCCAGATGGAAGCATACTGCTTTGGCAGCAATTAAATTGAGCGCAGGGGTCCCCTGTCCGCCGGGAAATATGGCCCGATTTATCCGGTCGGCGTATTCTTGCTTGCACAAAATAACACCGCCACGGCCTGCGCGTAATGTTTTATATGTCGTAAAGGTCACAAAATCAGCATGGGGAACCGGACTGGGAATGACTCCGGCAGCCACCAGCCCTGCAACATGGGCCATGTCGACGAGCAGGACAGCCGAGACGGATTGCGCAATTTCAGCAATTCTTTCATAGTCAATCAACCGCGGGTAGGAGCTGGCACCGGCAACGATCATGCGCGGCCTGAAAGCGCCAGCGAGATTCTCAAGCTCATCATAATCGATTTGTTCGGTTTTGAGGTTCAGCCCGTAATGTTGAAAATCAAAACAACGGCTGGTCATCGAGGCGGCATCGCCGTGGGACAGGTGTCCCCCATGCGATAACTTCATTGACAGGATGCGATCCCCGACATCCAGCACCGAAAAATAGACCGCCAGATTGGCAGATACTCCGCTGTGGGGCTGAACATTGGCATGCTCGGCTCCGAACAGATCCTTGGCTCTTAGGACGGCAAGCCTTTCCAGCTCGTCTGCATGCCGGCAGCCGGCATGAAACCGGTTGCCCGGGAATCCTTCTGCCGCTTTAAGGCTGAAAATCGAACCCTGGGCTTCCAAAACAGATCGGGGTGCATGATTTTCAGCCGCGATCAAATCCAGCGTGTTTTCAACCCTGGATTCTTCATCCTGGACAATCCGAGCCACCGCCGGATCATCTTCCATCAAATAGCGCATGACGACTCCTATTTTTTTTTTGTTTCTGAAATGTCTTGCAATTTCGTTTATATAACACTGTCAAATTTTGGGGAGATATTAAGAAAAAAGCACCAAGAGTGTCAATCGGGAAGAAGGGAAAAGATGATTTTAGTACCCTCAAATAATGGGGTCCCGCATTAGTTTACCTTCGGATTATCGTTAGCCGGTCCAAAAGGTTTAAGTGCGACGATCAATTGCGGCAACAGCGTTAGAGCGGCCAATAAGGCAATGAACATCGCCACCGCTGTCAGCAGACCGAAATAAATGCTGGGAATAAAATTTGAAAGCATCAGAATCAAAAAACCGCTGATGATGGTCAGCGATGTATAGTACAAGGCACGACCGATGCTGCCGTGACATTGGTGAACGGTCTTTAGATAATTATGCTCAAACTGGAACTCGTGTCTGAAACGGTAAATATAGTGAATCGTGTTATCGACTGCTATCCCGATACTGATCGCTGCGATGGTAATGGTCATCATATCCAGCGGAATATTTAGCCAGCCCATGGCCCCGAGCACCACTGAAATTGCAAGCAGATTCGGCGCGATGGCAATCAGCGCTAGTTTTAACGAACGGAACAGGATAAAAAACATAACCACCAGCGCCAACACGACCACTCCCAGCGTGAGAATCTGTGACTCAAACAGGCTCAGCAGCATATTGTTATACAGCACCAGCAAGCCGGTTAAATGGAGATTGTCATCTTTTATCCCCAGATTGTTTACCAGGTCATGACGGATCTTTTTCAAAAGGGCATCGCGTCTCAACGATTCTTGGGAATCCCTGACCCGGATGGAGTAACGCAACTGATTATGCTTCGGAGAAACATAAGGCCGCAGGATGATTTGTTTAAATCGTTCGGGCAGCTGGCTGTACACCAGCGCCAGCTGAAAATTGTCCAACGGCCGGCCGTCATTCAATTTCGTTGCAATCTTCAGCATCGTTGCCAGCGACAGCACCTTGCCGGTTTCAGGGAGGCTGTCCAGGTAATCGTGGATCTTCGTTGCCAAAGCCATGCGGTCAGCGGTAAACCAGTATTTTTCATCATTGGTATCTTCAAATTCCTCAAACTCATCAAATTCCCCGTCGCCCGATCCTTCGGTTTCAGCCGCCGTCACAGCTTTCGATGCTTGCGGCGCCTCGAGTTCGACGATCACATCCAGCGGCGTGGTACCGCCCAGTTTTTCGTCTATGACTTTCAGGCCCTGATAAATTTCGGTGTCCTCTTTGAAGTAATTAATGAAGCTGTTTTCAACTACAAGTCTCGTCATGCCGATAATATTTATGATTAAAATGAAGTAGGTCCCGATGATTATCAGGGTGCCGTGTGACTCCGTAAACCTGGCCAGCGCAGCTGTAAAGGAATAACGTTTTACGGCTATGTCCTGTGGGGGTTCTTCGCCCAGCAGCATAAGCCCGGCCGGAAACAGCAGAAATGTTATAATGAGCGAAACCGCGATACCGGCGCTCATCATCCAGCCAAATGTTCTGACAGGCAGAATTTCGCTCAGTAACAAAGAACTGAATCCTGCGATCGTCGTCAGAGCGGCATACAGACAGGGTGTCAGCATTAGACTGACCGTATCAAGGACAACTTGACGCTGTTTGGCCTCAGGATTTTTCAACATAATATCCCTGTAGCGAACGATCAAATGGATCGTAATCGCCATGGTAATGATCAGCTGCAGGGAAATAAAATTGGAAGATATGACGGTGACCTTCCAGCCGAACATCCCCAGAAGACCCATCATGGCAATGACGGAAAAAAAACAGCAGAGCATGGGTAAAACGACCCAACGAACTTTGCCAAAAATGATGCTTAAGGTAAGGACCAGAAAAAAAGCGATTCCAATGCCGAATACCTTCAGGTCCTGCTTCACAAAACGAATGAGATCATCTGTGATAACGCTGATTCCGCCCAGGAATAGCTGGGCGTCCTGACGGTATTTGTCCATAATTTCCCGGATGGCTGCGATATCCTCATTTCGGATCTGCCGCCTTATTTCCCGGCGCCTTTGGATTTGCTTCCTGAGATCTTTGAATTCGATGACTTCTTCGTCTGTCAGAGCGCTCCGGGCTGCTTTTTCTCGAAAATGGTGATAGCGGGCCATTAAGTCTTTGTAGACTTCGTCGACAGGGAAATTGACCTGAAGGCCGGTGGTCTTCAAATCAGGGCTGACGAGAAGGTTCCGGTACAAAGGGCTGTTTTTGAATTCAATTCTGGCCAGTTTCCGATCGACTGTCGGCGATTCAAGGGTTTGAAGACCGGTGGTGAGCTCCTTGACCGGCACGGGAGGGCTTTCCAGTAAAGGCGCATCCAGTATGGATACCACTGAGGCGACCCGCTTCGTCTGCTTTAAGTCATCGCGCAACTGGGCAAGTTTTTTCAAGGACTCATCTGAAAAGAGGTCGGTTTTAGGAGAATATGTTATCAGTAAATAATCATATCCCCCATATCGCGACTGAATCATCCGTGAATAACGCAAATCTTCATCGGTTTCGATGATCAGAGTTTCTGTCGAAGCATCGAGTCTGAAGTCCGCGGCGTTATATCCCAGAAAGCAGATCACTGCCAGTATGGCGAATATAACGATTTTCGGATACTCGAGAATAACCCGATCGTAGAAATGAACAACCAGGGAGTGAAGTTTTGTCATAAGATCGTTTAATACAAAGAGAAGTCGTTATTCGTTTGCAAGCGGTTTTTCCATCTTCTGAAAAAGGTCGTCAATCGTTCCTTTCTGCAAAATCTCCGTGAATTGAGCCCGGTAACTGCGGATAATACTGACACCCTGAATCTCAACATCATAAATCTTCCAGGTATTATTCACTGGATAAAGCTTGTATAACATCTCTATTTGATTGTTAGTTGAAATCAGCTGGGTGGGAATCCGAACCCTTTTCTTAACCTCCATCGGGGCCTCGAAGATGATTTTCTCATCGGTATAGGCCGTCAGTTTATTCAAATAGAAATGTCTCAGGCGTTCAACAAAAAGGTCTGTAAATCTTTCCTTTTGTTCCGGGGATAGCGCCGGCCAGTATTTTTTGCCCAATGAGAGCATGGCCATGCGCTGAAAGTCGAACAGGGGTGTAACGATTTCATCAACCTTGCTGGTTTTGGCCTCCTGCGACAGATCTTTATTCTGTAAAACCGTGAATACGGAATCGAGGTTGGTTTTCAGAAATTCCACAGCGCTGGTTTTATCATCAGCCGCCGCGGTCTGGTTCAGAAAAAACAAACTGCAAAAAAAATAAAATAGGACGCAATGAATACTTTTCTTGATCTGCATTTTGGCTTTCAATCCTCCCGAGTTTCATAAAAGAATTACATACAAGCCTGAGTATGGCAAGACTTTTTGCCGGGCCTGTTGAATTCTTTTTCCAGTGGAAAGCAAGGGACTGTCAACGGATTAATCATAAATTGCGCTTTAAGATTGTTTGCCTCGGCCGGCAGAGAATTTAAAAATGTAAGAATCGGAGTTGAAAAACACCGCTTACTGATTAAGTATAATAAAAGTAGCACAGATGCCGGAGCGGGCATTTCCAGTTCTAATTTTATAGTTATATTGATATGCACATTCATACACTGCAAAAATGGAAACACCGCCATCGTTATAATATCGCGGGCGGCCGGGGTGAACGCAATACTCGCAAAGTTATTGCACTAACCTCATCGATGATGATCATCGAGATAACCGCCGGATATGTGTTTGGCTCCATGGCGCTGCTGGCCGATGGCTGGCACATGGGGACCCATGCGGTGGCGTTGGGGATCACGGCTTTTGCTTATTATTATGCGCGCAAGCATTCGGATAATCCCAATTACAGTTTTGGGACCGGAAAAGTCGGCGTATTGGGTGGTTTCACCAGCGCGGTTGTGTTGGCCGTCATTGCCTTGCTAATCGGTGTCGAGTCATTTCAGCGGTTGGTATCTCCTCAGCCCATCCGTTTCAACGAGGCCATTGCCGTAGCATTCATCGGCCTGGTGGTCAATGTGATCAGCGCTTTTTTGCTGCAGGAAAAACATCATCACCATCATGAACACTCGGCGAACGACCATGCCCACCCCCAAAAACATCGTGATCACAACCTGAGAGCTGCCTATTTTCATGTGTTGGCCGATGCTCTTACCTCGCTGCTGGCCATCGTTGCCTTATTGACCGGCAAAGCCTTCGGCTGGATCTGGATGGACGCCGTTATGGGTATTGTGGGGGCCATCATCATCAGCCGCTGGTCGTACGGATTGCTCGTCGATAGCGGCAAAGTATTACTGGATCGGGATGTCAATCCGGAGGCTGTAGCTGAAATCAAATCTCTGATAGAAACGGATTCTGACAACCGGGTGTCGGACCTGCATGTATGGCGGGTGGGAATCCACCACCTGGCAGCCATTGTATCAATTGTCACCCATTATCCCAAATCACCCGACCACTACAAAAAACTGCTGGCCGATTACAATGAAATTGCGCATGTCACCGTTGAGGTCAATGCATGCGAAAGTGATCCATGTCTAGTCGAGTCTGAATAGACCTCTTAAATCACGACCATCTAAAGCGTTATGCTATTACCTGAATCTTGCATAAAAATTAATTCGAAGTTGAGATTGCATTAAATTACAACCAAACAAACAACTTATAGAACTTATTCAAAATACCAGTAAAGTATAAAGGATGAAAATCATTTTTTCTCATTGATTTTAACCCAGTGGGCGAACAGGAGGATCTAATCATGAAAGTACTCGTTGTTTTTTATTCCACCTACGGACATGTCTATCAAATGGCCGAGGCGGTTGCTGAGGGCGCAAAACAAGTGGCCGGCGCTGAAGTCGACATCCGGCGGGTGCCGGAGACCTTGCTGCCGGAAGTTCTGGAAAAAATGGGAGCCGTCGAGGCCCAAAAGGAATTTGCGCACATACCGGAATGCACTATTGACGAGCTGGCAAAAGCGGATGCGATTATCTTCGGTACGCCGACTCGCTTTGGCAATATGTGCGGACAAATGCGCCAGTTTTTGGATGCCACCGGCCAGCTGTGGGCCAACGGGTCGCTGGTGGGCAAGGTTGGCAGTGTTTTTACCTGCAGCGCCACCCAGCACGGCGGGCAGGAGTCTACCATTTTGACCTTTCATGTCACCTTGCTGCATCACGGGTTTGTGGTGGCCGGTCTGCCGTACGCTTTTCAGGGTCAGATGCGCATCGATGAGATCACCGGCGGTTCCCCCTATGGCGCTTCGACGATTGCCGGCGGGGACGGCTCACGCAGGCCCAGTGAAAACGAATTGGAGGGCGCCCGTTTCCAGGGCAAGCACGTGGCTGAAATTGCAACGAAAATAACCGGTTGAAGGATCCAACCATATGCAATTTTTTTGAAGCGATTTTTGCCAACCATTCGTGGGAGGGGCTTTCTGCCGCGAATAAAGGCAAAATTCGCATCACTCGGAAAACGCGGCTATAAGCCGCTCCCACAATACAAATCGAGGCAAATGCGCAAAGACCTGAAGAATGCTTAATCGCAAAACGATAAAGGAAGTGATCATTCTGGTGGGTGTGTCGGTGTTACTGGCGCTGGTGGTCAACCATCTGTCGCCCAGAGGTATTGCCCTGGTGGGGCAGTGGGACACGGCCAAGGGTGTTGTGACCGCCAACGGCGCGGATGTTAATGAATACCGCATTGCCGAAATCGACCGGGTCGCGGATGCCGCCAAGATCTTATATGACGGCGGTACCCTGTTTGTGGATGCGCGCTCAAATGAGGACTATGAAGGCGGGCACATTCCCGGAGCCGTATCATTACCGGTCGGCCGATTCGACGGGCTAATTGAAGCGTTCATGGAACAGGTCCCGCTGGATCAGCCCATCGTGACCTATTGCTCCGGCCGAACCTGCGAAGACAGCCATCACCTGGCCCGGTTGCTGCTGGAGGCCGGCTTCGGCGAGGTGCGCATTTTCATCGACGGTTTTCCAGGCTGGCAGGGGGAGGGGTATCCGATTGAGTAATTGGCGACAGGCAATCATCAACAACAGCTGGATCGAACTGGCGGCCCGCTGGATACTGGGGCTCACCTTTATCTACGCCAGTTTCCACAAAATCCTGCGACCGGCAGAATTTGCCAAAATTGTCTACGGCTACGACCTATTCCCGTATGTTTTAATCAATCTGATCGCCATCATTATCCCGTTTCTGGAACTGGTGGCCGGACTTGCCCTTATCATTGGATTTTATCCGCGCTCTGCGGCAATTGTCATTAATGCTCTTCTGCTGGCCTTCATCACAGCGCTCACAATTAATCTCATTCGGGGTCACGAATTTGATTGCGGCTGTTTTCCCACCGCTCAAAGCATATCTACCAGCTCATCTGAGATCACACTCGTACGGGAAATCATTTATTTTGTCCTGGGCGTACAGGTCATTTTGTTCCAAGGAAACCGCAAATACAGCTTTGGCCGCCTCAGTTCTTCGAAATCATCTAATTCTTCGGTCTAACGCGGGAAACACCCATGGCTGATCCGGGATAAACTCGCGCAGCGGCGGACGGCTCTCCACGGTTTTGATGTCAACATAATCGGATCGCTCCAACAGCCGGGCTATTTCCGGAATTTGTTTTAGAACGTTCATTTGGGCGGCAGGGTTTTGACAAAATCCCTGGCTTTATTCAGCCAGGTTTTGAGTTGATCTTCGCTTTTAAAGCCTTGCTCTTCGAGCATCACCCAGCCTTTCATCGGTTTGCCGGTGATATCAAACGGCCGGGCATACGGTTTTTTTAGGGCCTGACCGGAGGCCTTTTCCCCCAGGCGCAGGATAAGGTAGTCTTTATAGACCCCGCAGACCATGTTCCCGTTGAGCAGGTGGCAGACACCTCCGAACATTTTTTTGGCAGCGGTATTTTTCCAGCGGCTCACGATTTTAGTGATACGGGCGTCTATTTTTTCGTTGTACGGCATGTTCCCTCCTGAGTCTAATCGTCGTCGCCAGCTGTCCGGAAAAGGCCTTTTGGTTTATCGTCGTTGTCAAAAAAACGTTCCGATTGCAGAACGTTTTTTTGCGACAACACTTATGCCGCCATCCTTTTTGCGGAACATTTTAATGACAAGCGGTATAATCCACGGCAGACACCATTTGCATACCCGGTGCATCCGCAGGGCGTTCCTGAAAACCGAATCTTTTATAAAAAGGCCCCTTACCTTTGGCGGCAAACAACCAGATAGCCCGGATGCCGTTAGCGCGGCAGTGCTCGATCAGTTTAGCAAGCAGGGCACTGCCAATACCCTGGCCCTGGCGGGTCGGATTCACAATCAGATCGCAGATAAGGGCATACAGGACGCCGTCGGATATAATGCGACCGAAGCCGACCAAACGGCCGTTCTCGTAAGCCGACAGCACATACCAGCTTTCGGATATGGCCTGATGAAGTTCGTGCGAACTGGCTTGATAGGTTTGATTCCAGCCGGTGGTTTCAAACAGGCGATCGTAATCGGTGGCCGGCGGTGGTTGCTCATGGTAGGCAATCGCAGACGTGCTCATGACAATAGACCTTTTTCTGATTTTCGAAACATTATGATAGCAAGCGGTATAACGGCATGCCGGCAAACACCATAATAGACAAATCTGTCAATTTCAATAGCATTGCGTTTGCTGCCGCAATACGCTTGGTGTCATGGCGGGCGCAAGACAGGCAAGGGATCAAACAGCCCTTTAGACGATGACGACCGTCGGTCAGGAAAAATAGGGGGTGGGAACCGATTTCGGCCCGGAGCGATATGAACGTTGAGCCGTATTGCTAGCGGTCTGATGGCTTCCTTTTTTTGTCAAAGAGGTATTCATCCAGTTTCTGCAATTCGTCGTCTTTCGGATTGCGGAAGCTGGCACCCACATGGATCTCTTCTCCGGTGTCGCGCATGTGTTTGGCATCACAGTCGAAATGCAGCGTATCGGTTTCTCCGGGGACCTTGAGCTCAAGACCAAAATCTGGCAGCTTGCCCACTGAGGAAAACCGAATGTCTGAACTTTTGGGGTATGTAATCAAGGCGCCGCCCAACGACAGGTCCAGGACAACCCCCGGCACCGCTTTCTTTGTTTGGCCTTCAGCAAAAGTGGTTTCAGTCGGCACCGTAATTTTTTTGCGATTATGCTGGCGTCGCTCGACACCGTAATCTGCGTCGCTGAGATACCCTTCCCGGGTTAAAAAATCCATGATGATTTTATCCAGCAATGATGCCACAGAGCGCTGCTCTTTGTTGGATGCCCGCTGAAGTGCATCGCGGACTTTACTGTTCATTCGTAGAGAATAAATCTTGTCTTTTTTCATTGCAAAGATCCTCCACACTAAAATAGCCGGACCACCGAAAATCTGGTAACCCGGCTATCCACCTCCGACGGACCCGTGGTTTTCCGTCCCCACCTTTCAATGGGTTTGGCTTTTTCAGAATAGTAGGACTAAATTTGCGCTAATTATAACATTAAAAGTAATGCATTGTCAATACACAAATAAAGTTTTTTCATCTAATTCCAGACTGAAAAATCAAGAGAGCACCAGTTCATTTAATGCGGAAGCACTAATGCCAAGACTGCCTATCATTGCAGCATCGGATTGGTTGACTTTTCGAATAAGCGGCTTACCTTATCGTCAACCCACAAGCGGGGTTCATACACAGCAACCAATGCACGGTCAGAAAGGGAGAGCACATAATGGCATTTGAAACCAAAGAACAGGTTCTGGAACGCATTCTAAGCCGCGGAAAACCCGTTTGCCCGCATTGCGGTGAAGAAATGAACCTGTGGGAGGTCCCACCGGTGAATGTGGGCGACGGCCTCGGCTGGGGAACCCCCTATCTGTATATCTGCTTTAACGACCTCTGTTCCTGTTACGCACAGGGCTGGGATCACATGAAAGAGACCTATGCTCAGAACGCTTCCTATCGCTGTATGAATTATCCGGGAACCGAAACCTTTGAAATTATGCCGGTTTTCAGCAGTATGGGAGGTCGGGGTCAGGTCATCGACGATCAGGTACTGGCCGAACAGGAAGCTTTGAAAGAAGCAACCAAACGGGGGTTTTCAATTCTGGCCGATTGCTACGTGAGCAAAGACGGGCCCCAGGTTCTCAAAATCCTGCTGGACGTAACCGAGCCGATGCGCGTGAGAGTTAAGGCCGCCGAAATGATCGGAGACATCGGTGAGCTGGAGGCCATCGACCCCATCCAGAATGTAAATTTTGGCAACCAAATTTTGCAAGATAAGGTTGAAGCCGCCGTTTCAAATATTCACAAAAGGTTTTATACCCGGGAATGCCCTTTTTGTGCGGAAATTATTAAAAAAAGGGCTAAGGTTTGCAAACACTGTCAGAAGGAGGTTGCCGGCCTTTAAACCGGATTTAAATTTCCATATTTTGCTCGATAGCTGCGTTGTAAAACAGCTCGTAATGCTCACGTACTAGCGTGTACGCTCCGCTTTCGACCTGTTTTACGCCTTGCTATCAAACAAAATCTGAGATTTTAAATCCAGTTTAATTTTAATTTTTTTTATTTAATACATTTTGGATCAGCGCACCGATTGCTTTGACCTAATTTAATTACCTCGAATCTTCTCCCAATTTTGTATTATTTACAGGGTGACTTTTTCTCCAAAATATCTTTGGTTCATAGATCTAAAAATATTCTATTCTTATAAAAAAAGTTTAAGGTTTTTTTAAGATTACCGATATTTAAAGCATGAAGAAACTTGACCGCCGAAAATTTCCCAGGATTAAAGTGTGCAATCCAATTGCATATGATTGTATGGACAAGAATGGTGTTCTGGTCGATCAAAATATGGGTATTGCCCTGGACATCAGTCAAAATGGCATTCTGCTGGAAACAGCTCAGATGATTCAGCAAAAAAATATTTATTTGGTATTTGTCGACCTGGAAGAGCAAGTGACAAGGATCATTGGAAAGGTTGTTTTCTCGGTCAAGAATAAGGATGGAAATTTCAAAAGCGGTATCAACTTTCAGGGCAGCTCCGATGAAAACATCGCGTTTGCAACCAAATTGATTGAAGCCTATCAGCAATTTGAATCAGAGCCCATTATAATCAACGGCGCCAGGGCGTAACCCGGCAATCACCTTTGAGACCTATTCATCAGAGCTTTCGCTTTGCATCCGATTTATATTCCGGCCGACGTTGACATTCATGCTATCATAGGACCGAAATATCAAAGATTCACGTTCCCGCTTTTCTTCGGGAAAGGGCTGCATGTCCAGTTTTTTTAGTCTTTCAATTGCCTCATCTTTTGACGGTATGGCATCCAGCCCCTCACCCAGCTTGCGGCCGGAAACCGTATCCAGTACGATCGCCGTCCGGCCGTCGGACACGACACTCAACGGAATTTGAGTTTCCCCCAGGAGCCTGGCAGCCGCAAGGATTTCTCTTTCCCGCGATCCCAAGGAAGCCGCTGCACATTTAAAGACCATGAATCGTGCGGCGCCGCCGTCGGCACTGACTATCAGATCAATTTGCGAGCGGTAAGCTTGACCGGAAATGGTTAATTCAATGGCCACGTCAACTTCGATATCCGCTTTCGCATAACCTTTTTCAGAGACTAAAAATTTTTCCACCATCTGCCGGTTTTCCTCGGCCCCGACATTGGGAATCTCCTGGCCGGTGACAAAATCGGTAATCATTGAATAGGGTTTTAGCGTTTTTGTCATCGTAACCTTTCACTTCAAATTTTTGACATCCGCTGTAGGTACTATTTTTTTGAGCTTTGCAGCTTTTTCAGCGCGGGCGTCTCAATCCGTTTGGCATCCACCCACAGGCCTTCGAGGTCAAAAAATTCACGAACCGGCTCGTAAAATATGTGGATGACCACATCACCGTAATCCAGCAGCACCCAATGACCCTCGCTGGTGCCTTCGATACTCAAAGGTTTTATTTTATGCTTTTTTAAATGGTCAACCGTTGCGGCTGCTATTGCATTTACCTGGCGGTTCGACTGGCCGCTGCAGATAATAAATGCATCGGCAATGGACGTCAGGTTATGGACATCCAGGACAACTAAATTCAGTGCTTTCTTTTTCGTTACTGCTTCTATGAATAGATCAAGCGCAGCAGCCGCGTTTTGGCTCATGTATAAAGTCCTTTTTGGTGTATATATTCTGCTACCCGAGCAGGCACATAATTTTCAATGGTTTGTTTTTGTTGTACGCGTTGCCGAATTTGAGTTGAGGAAATATCCAGGGCCTTGATATCGCATAAATACACGGGCTGTCTGTCCGCTGAGATAAAGGCGTTTCGTGAGTCAGAATACCGATAATCCATCGGGATTTTGAACCTGATATAACCCTCCAGGATTTTCCAGCCCTGCTGAACATTTTGATACCGATCACTCGGTCGGGCCATGACGATCACAGAAATCTGCTCAAGCAATTCCCGGTAAGATTTCCAGGTGTCGATTTCGAGAAATGCATCCATGCCCATGATCAGGAACAGCGGCGTATCGACAGGTCGGGTGCTTTTAAAATGATGAACCGTATCAATTGTATACGACGGCCCGCTGCGTCGTAATTCGACATCCGACACGGCAACTCCGGCACGGCCGCGAATCGCCAGTTTGATCATCTCTAAGCGGCCATCGGCGCTCGTCAGCGAGACCGGTGTTTTATGGGGCGGCAGCGCCGCTGGAATTAGATAAATGCGATCCAGTTTAAAAATTGTTTTAACTTCTGACACCGCCCGCAAATGCCCCCGGTGAATGGGGTCAAACGTGCCGCCGAATAGTCCAATGCGCATAGGTCGTCAATACCATATCCATCAAGTGCGAATCAAACACTTGCCGGTCGGGCAATCATTTGTCTGAATCGATTCGGTTTTGTTCGTCATTGCCGGTTTGATCGAGAAGTTCGACTGTTCGCGAGAGCAAGCGCTTGATTCCCTGGTTTTCTTTCGCCGAAATCAAAAATACCGGATCCGGATCGAGCGCAGCCACAACGGCCTCCGCGGTCTCGGGAGCGCCCGGCAAATCCATTTTGTTGAGCGCCACGATTTGAGGCTTCTGGGTTAACTGCGGATTATAGGATGCTAATTCTCGGTTGACGATATTCAGATGACGACGGGGATGTTTCGGATCAATGCCCCCGGCATCGATCAGGTGTATCAAAATGCGGGTGCGCTCAATATGCCGCAGAAATTGGGTTCCGAGACCCGCCCCCTGATGGGCGCCGTCAATTAATCCGGGAATATCGGCAACCACAAACGGATCGCCCCAGTGGGTTTCAACGACACCAAGAGTGGGGGTCAGGGTGGTAAACGGGTAATTCGCAATTTTAGGCGCAGCTGATGAAATCACGCTGATCAGCGTGGACTTGCCGGCATTGGGCAGGCCGATAATGCCCACGTCGGCCAAAAGCTTGAGTTCGAGTTTGAGCTGGCGGATTTGCCCGGCTTCGCCGGGCTGGGCATAACGGGGTGTTCGGTTGGTCGATGTTTTAAAGTGTGCATTTCCGAGGCCGCCCCGGCCGCCTTTTGCGACCGTAAAAGATTCGCCGGCAGTGGTAAAGTCCTTGATAACTTCACCGGTAGCGGCATCTTTGACCAGGGTGCCGGGTGGGATTTCAATGATCAGGTCCCGGCCGTTTTTGCCGGTCTTTTGCTTGCCCTGGCCGTGGGCTCCTTTTTGGGCTTTAAACTGACGCTTGAATTGAAATGGATAGAGGGTACGGCGGCGCAATGAGCTCTTAAGAATGATATCTCCGCCTTTCCCGCCATCACCGCCATCCGGGCCGCCGCGCGGCACGTATTTTTCACGCCGCAAACTGACGCATCCCCGCCCGCCGTCACCGGACTGCACGGTGATCAGTGCTTCATCAATAAATTTCACTCGGCATGTACGCTGACTTTTTTGCGTGAACGGCCGACTCTTTCATAGGCAACAATGCCGTCGATCTTGGCAAAAAGCGTGTAATCCTTGCCCATGCCGACATTATCACCCGGATGGATTCGGGTCCCCAGCTGACGCACGAGGATATTGCCGGCCTTTACCTTTTGGCCGCCGTACCGTTTGACACCGCGCCGTTGCGCGTTGCTGTCGCGTCCGTTTTTAGAACTTCCTGCTGCTTTTTTATGAGCCATGCTGATAACTCCCTGCTAAATTTCGCGTATTTAGTCTTGAAAAATTCGAAATCCGAAACGCGAAATTCTAAATTCAAAACTGATTATAGCGCATATCAATCGTATTTTAAACACACTGTTTTGAAAATTGGTATTTTAGATTTTGGATTTGTTTCGCTTTTCGATATTTGACATTCGGATTTATTGCGTCGCGCTCAAACCTGAAATAACACTTGAGCAAATTTACCCTTATTCGGCTTTATCTGCGGGTTTTTTTTGGGCCGCTGCTTTTTTGGGAGCTGCTTTCTTCGCGGCCGGTTTTGAGGCGGCTGCCTTTTTGGCTGCGGGTTTCTTTGCTGCTGACTTTCGGGGTGCTGCTTTTTGGGCTGCGGGCTTGGCAGCCGCTTTTTCCGGGGGTGCAGCTTTGGTCTCAGGTTTCTTCGTTTCTTTTTGCTTTGCCGCGGCCTTAGGGGCTTCAGCAACTTTCGCCTCAGCTGCTGCTTCCTTTTCTGCGGGTTTACCTTTTTCAGTCGCAGGCTTTTTAGCGTCACCTTCAGGTTCAGCCGTCTTGCGAGCTTTTACCCCTTTGGCCTTGATGCTGTCTATTTTAACGGCCGTGTATTGCTGTCGATGACCTTGCTTGCGGCGATAGCGTTTGCGGCGCTTATATTTGAAAACAATAATTTTTTGCGCTTTACCGTGTTCGACAATGTGGCCTTCGACAACCGCATCGGCCAACACGGGCTGGCCGACATTGACATCGGTGCCATCGGAAATCATCAAAACCTGATCAAAGATCACCGGGCTGCCGATCTTTCCCGCAATTTTTTCAACCTGAAGTGTTTCACCTTCTTCAACCTTGTATTGTTTCCCGCCGGAAGTCACTACCGCGTACATCGAGTTCGCCTCCTTAAACAGAATTCGCTTTTACACCATTATAAAACTGCGAATAATTAACTTTTCAGATAAATTTGTCAAGAAAAAGTTGAATTTTCTTTTCAAATAGACATATTATCGAGTGTTTGTTTATTTCTTGGAAATATAAAGTATCAAGGAGTAGGATACATGCTTATCGCAAGTTTGGGCCAGGCGGAGGATATTGACACGCACAGAGCGGTTGAACATGTGCTCAACCAGTGCCGACGGCAGTTGCACGGTCAGGCGCCCCAGGCCGGAATTGTCTTTGCTGGAATTAACTTCGATCATCAGTTGATGCTTGACAAAATTAACCGCCATTTTCCGGATATGGCACTCATCGGTTGCACCACCGCCGGAGAATTTTCATCCGGTTACGGATTCAGCGACGATTCGATTGCCCTAATGGTCTTTTACTCGGATCAAATTGAAATCAGCGCCGGTATCGGCCGGCTTTTATCTGAAAACCCAGACGAGGCGGTTAAAAATGCCGTCAAACAGGCCCGAAAGGGGCTGTCTCAGCAGGCATCACTTTGCCTGGCCCTCCCAGACGGTTACAATCTCTCATTTGATTTGATTATGAAAAGGCTCAACCAGCAACTGGGTCCCGGCTGCCCCGTGTTCGGCGGCGCTGCAGGAACCCACTGGCATGAAAACGATACGATACTGCAATTTTATAACGATGAAATTCTTCAGGATTCCATCCCGATCCTGGTATTCGGCGGACCCCTCGAATATAGATTTTCCATCGCCAACAGCTGGCAACCCGTTGGCAAACAGGCCAGAGTGACGGCGGCCGAAAACCGTGCCGTTAAAAAGATTGCGGATATGACGGCAGTTGATTTCTATCAACATTACCTGGGCGATCACACCGAACCGGCCCGGGAATTCGTTCTGGCGGTTTACGAAAAAAACAGTGAGCGCTTTTATTTACGCGCCCCGATCACTTACAATCCGGATGGCAGTATTACCTTTTCGGAATCCATCCCCGAGGGGTCGACGGTTCAGCTAACCGAAGCCGTCCGACAAATTATAATTGACGATACAAAAGCGTCCGTAAAAAAATTGTGCGCCGGCATAAGCGAATTTCATCCGGCCTTCGGGCTGGCCTTCTCGTGCGCATTTCGCAAAGATGTTTTGGGCACACAGGTTGGGCAAGAATTAAAAATTTTACAGGATCATCTGCCGGCGCAGATGCCGCTGTGCGGATTTTATTCCTTTGGCGAAATCGCTCCCCTGGTAAAAGGTCAGGATAGCTTTTTCCATGGTGCCACTTTGGTGACCCTGCTGGTCGGTCAGAGCAACGGGGAAGATCAATATCGCCATAAAACCGAACGTTTGCCCCCAGACGCAACCGCGCAATCAAAAGCGGCCGACGTTCAACCCGATGACCGGCAAACGCTTGCGCAGCTAAAGCATGCCAATGAATTCTTAAGAAGAAAACTGAAGCGCTCGGAAATCTACCGTCAGAGACTGGAAGAGATAAAAGATTTCAATGTGCGCATGCATCATAAAATTATTCAGGAAGTTGAGGAGGCCCGCCGGGAAATTCAGCAAAAAGAAGCTGCCCTGCGCAAAAGCGAGGAAAAATACCGGCGCATCGTCACCACGGCCGGTGAAGGCTTTATTCTCATGACTGAAGATCTGGTCATCAAGGATGCCAATCAGGCCTATTGTCAGATGATCGGCTACGCCAAGGACGAAATTATCGGGAAAACGCCGTTGGATCTGGCTACCGATGATTTTAGACAGTATATGCAGATTAACCAGGAAAAAATTCTGTCCAAAGAATACCGCCGGTTCGAATGTTCCCTGGTTGCCCGCGACGGCCGACACATTCCGGTCCTTGTCCACGGCAACACGTTACGCGACGACCGTGGCAACGTCATTGGAAACATGGCCTTCGTGACGGATATGACCGAACAAAAAAAGGCCCTGGCGCTGGCGGCCGAGGTTCAAAAAAGTTTGCTTCCCCAGGCAAATCCCCGGGTCCAGGGCCTGGATGTGGCCGGCAAAAACGTCTCGTGTGAGGAAATCGGCGGCGATTATTTTGATTTTTTAGGCGCAGACGAATATCCCAACGCGCCGTTTAGCATTGTGGTGGGAGATATTACCGGTCATGGCGTCGATGCGGCTCTGTTGATGACCTCCGCGCGCGCCTTTTTACGCATGCGGGCCGCCCAGTCCGGAAATATTTCCGACATCGTCACTGAAATGAACCGGCATCTGGCGCTGGACGTTTTGGATACGGGGCGTTTTATGACCCTTTTTTATATGGCGATTGATCCGACAAACGAGGTTCTGCAATGGGTTCGCGCCGGCCATGATCCGGCCTTCCTTTACGACCCCGCCCAAAACAGATTTGAGGAATTGGCAGGCACCGGAATCGCCCTGGGGGTCAAAGATGATTTTCGATATGAAACCTACCGCAAGACCGGACTAGCCCACGGGCAAATCGTTGCCATCGGCACCGACGGGATCTGGGAAGCCTTTAGCCCCAGCGGGGAAATGTTCGGCAAAAAACGGTTCCAAAAGGTGATCCAGGATTGCTCGAAGGAAGATGCAAGCCATATTCTGAACGCGGTTTATGATGAGCTGGACCACTTTACCCGGGGACTCAAATCTGAAGATGATATTACGCTGGTGATCACAAAGGTGCAAAACTGAATTTTGAATGAAAAGTAATGATAAATATAATTTTTTTTAAATGAAAAATATCGTTTTATCTCATTACTTTTCACCCTATGGGAGAGCCGGAGGCTTCCATCTGCTGCGTTATTAAGGCCGGGGCATAGTTCACTATAGCTCCGGCCTTAAGTGCCTTGCATATGAAAGCCTCCAACTCGTTCAATATCCAGTTTAAACTGAATTTTGAATGAAAATCGCTCTGCGCCCTCTGCGTCTCGAGTGACCGAAGGGAGCGGGTGTGATATTAAAAAATCAGTTGCGGCTCGACTCGGAAGAACCATCACATTTCGGGCAGCAATCAGAAACCACCGTCAGCGGCTCTGCCGGGGTTTTTTGAGGCTCGGGTGCACTGCTTTCTTCCTGCGGACGCTTTGGGTTGAAGCGTTCCCTGATGGCCCGCCAGACCGGCTTGACGGACATCGCCAGAATCGCTAAGGCACCGACAATTCCCGCCCATCTCGGCACGATTTCCGATGCCTGACCCACCACCGCCTGGGCTGAAATGCCCAAAGTTGCGTATAGCTGATCAACGATCAAACCGAATAACACGGCGCAAACCGCAATGGATGTCAGGTAAATGGCAGTGGCCCGTTTGCCCAGCACACCGGTTAAAACCGTTAACGAGGCTAAATTGGTCGCCGGCCCGGCCAACAGAAACACCAGGGCCGCACCCGGGCTAACCCCTTTGAGTATCAGGGCAGCGGCAATGGGAGTGGAGGCTGTTGCACAGATATACAACGGAATGCCAACCGCCAGCATGATCAGCATGGCCGGCAGCCCGGCTCCCAGGTATTCGCTGAACATATCCGGCGGAATCAATACGGTTATCAAACCGGCCAATATCATGCCGACCATGAACCACCCGGCCAGGTCATCCCAGAGATCGTCTATGGCAAAGCGCATACCGGCGGCAAGCTTTTCTCCGAAAGAATGGTGCTGACGATGCTCTTCCGGCGAACAGTTTTCACCGTCACAGCAGCCATCCACCGGGCAGCTCAAGTCTGGCGTGATCCGTGTTGCATCAGATTTTGGACCCAAAAGATTTTCAGTAATGCCGGCTACTGCGGCGGTGATAAAAGCCACTACGGGGCGCGCAACGGTCATGATTGGATCCAGCAACGCGTAAGTGATGGAAATGGAATCCACCCCGGATTCGGGTGTTGAAATCAAAAAAGCGGTGGTGGCGCCATTGCTGGCACCCTGTTTGCGCAGCGACACGGCTGCGGGCAGCACGCCGCACGATCACAACGGGATGGGGATGCCAAAAAAAGCGGACTTCAAAACGGATTTAAAGCGGCCCTGTCCCAGGTGTGTGGCGATCGAGCTGGGGTTTAAAAAAACTCTTAACAGCCCGGCCACCACTAATCCAAACAAGATGTAAACCGAAGCGTCAACCAGTAGATCCCACGTCGCCACTAAAATTTCGATTATAAAATTCAATTAGTTCTCCCCAATAAATAAGGTGTCAGTGTCCCTTTCTTCACCTGATAAGCTTAGGAGGGCAAGCAGGTGTCAGGTTTCATTGAACAGATGACAGAGGACAAAATGGCATCTTTATTTTCTATCCTTCCATCTGACTTCTGTCGTCTGACCTCTGTCTTCTGAAATATGACTATTCAGATACATGCTCCAACCCAATATTCAACAGCTCGGCCACATGCGCATCATCCAGAGAATAATAAATCACCTGACCCTCCCGCCGGCTTTTCACCAGTGCCAGATCTCGCAAACGCCGCAGTTGATGAGACACCGCCGACTCGGTCAGCTCCAGAAATGCGGCCAGGTCACAAACGCACATTTCCACGTTTTTGAGCGCCATGACGATCTTCAGCCGACTGGGATCTCCCAGGATCTTATAAATCGACGACAGCCGTTCGATTTCTTTTTCAGAGACGGTTTCTCTGCGCGCCTGCTCGACCCGGTCCAGGTGAATCACCCTCACCTGGCAGTCATCCCCGTTTAAACAGTTGGCCTTTGCTGAACTCATATCCACTCCTTGAATGTCTGAACAGATATTCATATAGTCTCTTTCCACCTTCTTGTCAAGTCAATATTATTTATCACCTATTAAATCGTGGCGAAAAGCCTCTCCCCCTGCAACTATACGAATTGCCAAAATACTATGTGGGAGCGGACTTCGACGAGCTCAGTCGAGCCGGAACAACACAGCCCTGGACCTTTCGACCGTCTTTTTTTAACCGGTTCTTAACAGTTACCTAACTTTATGATAACAAAACCTCTATATTTTGCTTAGCCGGAGACAAATATTAAAATGATGTTAGGACACTGTGATTAACCCGAAACCTATTTTGGAGCTTGGCTATGGCAAAGGAAAAAATACTGGTGGTCGAGGATGAAGCGGATATCCTCGAGCTTGTGCGCTATAATCTGTCCCGTGAAGGGTATCATGTAACCGGGACCCTGACGGGCGAGGATGCGCTGCGCAAGGTTCGTTCGGATAAGTTCGATTTGATTGTGCTGGATCTGATGCTGCCGGGCATGGATGGACTGGCATTTACCAAAACGCTCAAAAATGATTCCAGACTGCGCAGCATTCCGATTATCATGTTGACGGCTAAAGGCGAAGAGGCCGACATTGTCACCGGTCTGGAGCTGGGTGCGGATGACTATATTACCAAGCCCTTCAGCCCGAAGGTCGTGATCGCCCGGGTGCGTGCGGCCCTCCGTCGCCACACGGAAGAACCCGAAGATGAAATGGCTATCGTACGGATCCACGATCTGGAAATCAATCCCGGCCGGCGCAGTGTACTGGTCAAGGGGCAGCCCGTTGAATTAACCTACACGGAATTTCAGGTGCTTTTGCTTCTGGCCAAGCGTCCCGGTTGGGTGTATACGCGCTCACATATTGTGAATTCGATTCGCGGCAACGATTACCCGGTCACCGATCGCAGTGTGGATGTACAGATTGTCGGCCTGCGCAAAAAACTCGGTGCCTGTGGGAAATATATCGAAACCGTAAGGGGTGTTGGATATCGGTTCAAGGAGACCCCATGAAAAAGCGCAAACGCCTGCTATGGCGGCTTTTTCCAACTTATTTATTGATCACGCTTATTTCCTTACTGGCCGTCAGCTGGTATGCCTCCGAAGCCATGCGCCGATTTTTTCTGGATCAGACCGCCACAGATCTGAAGGCCAGAGCCGCTCTGCTGGAAAAACAGATCACAGGGTTTCTATCTCCCCTGGACGCTGCAGCCATCGATTCCATCTGCAAAGAGGGCGGCCGGCTTTCAGCCACCCGCATCACGGTTATCCTTCCCGATGGAACGGTAATCGGTGATTCACGTGAAACCCCCCACCTGATGGATAATCATGCCAACCGACCGGAAATCATTACAGCGCTGGAAGGTCGGCCGGGCCAGTCAATGCGATTCAGCAACACCCTCATGCAGCGCATGCTGTATGTGGCCATGCCGATCAAATACCAACAAAACGTACTGGCCGTGCTGCGCACCTCCTTGCCGGCGACCGCGGTGGAAGCTGAAATCCGATCCATCCAGCTCAAAATTGCGATCGGCGGATGTATTATCGCTCTGCTGGTGGCCGGCATCAGCTGGGTGGTCTCGCGACGCATCAGCCAGCCGATCGAACGGATGAAAAAAAGTGCCGAACATTTCGCAGCCGGTGATTTGAGCCATCGCCTGACACCGCCTGAGACCGAGGAAATGGGTGGCCTGGCTGACGCCATGAATCAGATGGCAGCCCAGCTGAACGATCGCATTGAAACCATCATCCGTCAGCGTAATCAGCTCGAAACGGTTCTAACCAGCATGCTGGAAGGGGTAATTGCCATCGACACGGAAGAACGCATCGTCAGTATTAACCAGGCCGCCGCCCGGCTATTTGAAAATGAAGCACCTAATTGCCAGGGCAAAAGTATTCAGGAGATCATCCGCTCTCCGGCATTGCAGCAGTTTATCCGCAAGGCACTCAACAGCAAAAGCCCATCTGAAGAAGACATTACCGTGTTTCAAAATGAAGAACGCGTGATCGACGTTAAAGGCTCTCCGCTTTTAGATGCCAATCAGAATCAAATCGGGACGCTGGTGGTATTCCACGATGTCACCCAGTTGCGGCGCCTGGAAAACATGCGGCGTGATTTTGTTGCCAATGTCTCGCATGAAATCAAAACACCACTGACCGCTATCAAAGGATTTGTCGAGACATTGCAGCAGGGTAATGTCGAAAAGGCCCATGAAAAAGAGCGTTTTTTGAGTATTATCCAAAGACATGTGGACCGTTTGAACGCCATTATCGAAGATTTGCTCGCCCTGTCGCGCATCGAGCAGGAGCACGAACGCCAAGAAATTGAATTCGAACCGGTTAAGATTGCGGATGTGCTCCAGGCAGCCATTCAGCTGTGTCTTCCCAAAGCCGATGAAAAAAACATACGCATCAACCTGGATTGCGGAAAAAACACCACCGCCGTTTTTGATCCCACCCTGATCGAGCAAGCGGTGGTCAATCTGTTGGATAACGCCATCAAATACAGTAAGCCGGAAAGTTCAGTTGTGGTCAAATCGCATCAACAAAACGACCATATGATTATCAGTGTGCAGGACCACGGCATCGGTATTGCTCAAAAGCACCTGCCGCGGCTGTTCGAGCGCTTTTATCGGATCGACAAAGCACGCAGCCGCGATATGGGTGGGACCGGCCTGGGCCTGGCCATCGTCAAACACATTGCTCAGGCTCACGGCGGGCAAGTTTCGGTTGAAAGCAAGCTTGGCGAAGGCAGCCTTTTTAGCATCCACCTTCCCCAAAAAAGATCATGACAGGCCGGCGCCCAGGGTGCTCTTGAACGCATCCCTCCAATTGGTTCCCCGAGCGACAATTGAACCCATTTCGAACTTAACCAGCAGAAATTGCTAACCAAAATATCAAAGCGTGTATTTTGTCCAAACGCGTATTCGTCATTGATTTACCGCCGCCAACGTGCTATTGCCTCGCCAACCATTTCAGCCTTAACTCGATTTCGGGAGCTGATATGGAATTCTGCCGAACCGCCATGGTAAGCAACCGACACATCTATTGATTATACTAAATCACTTCATATCAAGCGCATGGGTTCTGAATACACCGTACTGATCATCGGTTATATCTTCGGATTTTATATGGCCTGGAATATCGGCGCCAATGATGTCGCCAATTCAATGGCATCGGCTGTCGGAGCCAATGCCATCACCATTCGTCAGGCCATCTTTATAGCCGGAATTTTAAATATTATCGGAGCTGTTTTTATCGGATCGCATGTCACCCAAACCATTCGTAAAGGAATCGTATCAACCGATATTCTTACCGATCCCCATCTGGCATTAATTGGTGCTCTATCGGCTTTACTGGCGGCCGCGCTGTGGGTGTCGTTTGCCACCTGGAAATCGCTGCCGGTATCAACGACCCATTCCATCGTGGGTGCCATGATCGGTTTTGGCATCGTGGCCGGCGGATTTTCAGTGATCAACTGGGGCAAACTGGGAGCGGTTGTTTTAAGCTGGGTCATTTCCCCGGTATTTGCGATGGTCATTGGCTATTTGATGTTTAAAACCATCGTCATGTTTATTTTATCCAAAGCGAATCCTTTCTCCCGGGCCCTAAAACTGGCGCCTTTTTTTATTAGTATCGCCCTTTTTGTGGTGGTCCTATCCTTTCTTTTCAAGACACCCTTGGGAAAAAGGCTGGCGATTAGCACGCCCGTGGCATTGCTGATTGCCATAGTCCTGGCGCTCGCACTGAGTTTTGTGGCCGTCAAAATCTTGCGCAAATTTATAAAAAAGACTAATTTAAGCGGGGAAGAAGAAGTCTTTCGCAAAATCCAGATCGGCACTTCCTGCTATGTAGCACTGGCCCAGGGTGCCAACGATGTGGCCAATGCCATCGGCCCGCTGGCAGTTATTTATTTCCTGGTTAAAACCGGCAGCGTGGGCACCAAGGTTCCGGTCCCTGTTTTTCTGCTGTTTTTCGGCGGCCTTGGCATCGCCTGCGGCATCGGCATGGCCGGACACCGGGTCATGGATACCATCGGCAAAAAAATCACCACCCTGACCAACACACGCGGTTTTTCGGTGGATTTTGCCGCGGCCACAACCGTGATGGTGGCATCCAAAATGGGGTTGCCGGTTTCGACCACCCACGCGGCCGTAGGCGGTGTCATGGGGGTTGGGTTGGCAAGGGGTATTGAAGCGGTTAATTTTCGAATTATTTTTCAGATCATTATATACTGGGTCTTAACCGTACCGGCTGCTGCCTTAACCAGCATTATTATCTTTAAAATCCTTCAGCTCTTTATCTAAAGGAGAACATTATGCGCATTCCATTCATATCGATGTTTATTATATCGCCTTTCGACGGTTTGCAGGAGCATGCCGAAAAGGTCAAAGAGTGTGCCTGGGTATTTCAAAGAGCGATAGAATGTATCATTGAGGAGCGCTGCGAAGACTTTGAACATTTCAGAAAAGATATCGACAAGCTCGAAAGCGAAGCCGATGCCATCAAGCGCCGCATCCGGGGACATCTACCCAAAGGCACTCTGCTGGCGGTCGATAAATTCGAGCTTTTCCGCTATCTGGGTGAGCAGGATAAAGTGCTGGATGTCGTCGAAGAAGGCCTTGACTGGCTCTCTTTCAGGGCCGCAGCCGGTATTCCGGAGGTGCTCGAAAAAGATTTTATGCTACTGGTAGCAGCGGTTATGGACCCGATTGAAGAGTTGAGCAAAATGGTGGCTGAAGCCCGCAAATATTTTTCAAATTTCTCAGAAAAACAGCGCGTTAGGGTTAAAAATATCATTCGAGATTTGCGTCACTATGAACATGAAGCCGATAAGCTCGAAGATACTATCAAAGAAAAAATTTTTAATTCAATTGATGATGCAATTACCGTGTATCACCTGATTCGATTAACGGAAATTATCGGCTCCATCGCCGACCACGCCGAAAATGCCGGCGACATGATGCGGGCCATGGTCGCCAAATAGATCCAGCCTCAGAAAACCGGCACGACTTGAAGTCGGCCAGGGTTTACCGAAGGCCGCCAAGCTTCAGGGTTTGCGCACATATCTGCCAGCCGATTCATCCGGCTTTGAATACGGCTCTCTGATTATTAATGCATTTCTTCATCTTTCTGAACCTCTCGATTCATTTAAAAAACGCATCAAGATTTAACCTTCCCGTAACAATAAACTAATCTTTGTCATTCATCTTGTTACCGCAACATAGGGATTTATACCGCTTGTCATTAAAGTTTTTCGAAAAAAGGATGGCGGCATAAGTGTTGTCGCAAAAAAACGTTCTGCAACCGGAACGCTTTTTTGACAACGACTATAAGCGTCAAGAAATCACTCTTTATGCGCAATTTGAAAGCCTTGCAAAATGAAAACGTTCCTATTGGTCATTGTGGCCGCATTAGTGGTTGCGGTTTTAATCATCTGCCAGTTGAAAACCATAAAGAAGAAGCATGCGAACGCAGAGATGCTGACACGCTTTTATCAGATGATAACCTGAAGTCCGGCATCTGACAGGGTCCGCGAGGAGCATCCATGACCTCTGAAATGGATGGGCAAATGCAGGCTAAGGCGTTTGATGACCCGGAGCTGAGTTCCGAACAAACCTTTCGGGCCATTTTAAAGGCAATGGTTCAGCCAGGTCAACTCGTCAAAATTAAAAGCAAACTTTATCGGCCAGGGCTATTGGATACCGCTTCAGCCGCTGTCTGTTTGACGCTCCTGAACGCAGAAACCCCACTTTGGACGGATCTGAGCTGGGATTCAACTGCCGTTTCCTGGTTTCAATTTCATTGCGGTTGCAGTGTGGTTACCGAGACCTGTATGGCACATTTTGCTCTGATAACCCAGCCAACGAATATGCCGCTGCTCGATGATTTTAAGATCGGCGATGCGGAGCATCCGGAATCTGCAGCGACTTTGATCATTCAGGTCGAGGGGTTCAACGGATCTGATGGTAAAACCCTTAGCGTGCCCGGAATAAAATCAATTACCCATTTCGCACCCGCTGGCATCCCGCGGAGTTTCTGGGAACAATGGCAGCTTCAAGCAGCTTTGTTTCCGTTGGGAGTGGATATCTTTTTTTCTTGCGGAGACCTTCTGGCGGCCCTGCCCCGAACAACGCAGCTCAGCGATTCAACTGCCGGTTAGAAATGAATATCTTTGCCGGGATTACTTAAAGGTGTAACGAGCCGTTTCCGGACGCAGCGGCAGTGAATGGATCAGAGGCGAAGAATCTGCAGAAGAGAAAGAAATTTTAAGCATGTTTAAAAAAGTGGATTGAGACGGTAGAAAGCGGATTTTGCTTAAACGGGCCCAAGCAGGGGGAGCATGCCCTTTTTGCAAACCATTGATGACACCTCATCTCAGCCGACCTGTTGTTTTTTATCCATGGGAGGGTCGATGGTCGAATCACCATGGATAATAAAATATACCCCTTCAGCCACATTTTTAATATGATCACCAATTCGTTCACAGCACCTGGCGGTGAAAATCAGTTTGGTATAGGTATCGATATTATCCACATCAGCCTGCATGTATGAACGCAGCTGAGTGATCAAATCAGCATAAATCTGATTGATCTCATCATCCCGATGCCAGACCTCGATAGCCATGGGGACATCTAATTCTAAATAGGCACCGATTACATCTTTAAGCATCTGAGTGGCCAATTTGGCCATATGGATAATCAGCTTGACGGGCTTTTCCAGATAGACCTGGTCCAGATTCATTCCATTTTTTGCGATATTGGCGGCATAATCGGCAATACGTTCCAGTTCGGCTGCCATTTTCAGTGCGGAAATAATGTGTCGCAGATCAGATCCCATCGGCTGGCGAACGGCCAGCATGCGAACGGTTAAACGATCGACTGCGTTTTGTAAATCGTTGACCTGCGAGTCAGTGTAAATGACGTTCATGGCCAGCTTATTGTCTTTGGTGATGAGCGCCTCAACAGCCTTTGCCAGCTGCTCCTCAGCCACTTTGCCCATCTCTTCAATCTTGGATTTCAGCAAATCCAGCTCTTTATCATAAGACCTTACCGTATGGTCTTTTGGCATTATAGCTCCTTAAATAAACCGATTGGAATAATAGATGTCTATTGCAAATTCACCGATATCAGAAAACAGGGGTATTAACCGAACCGTCCGGTAATATAATCTTCGGTTAACTGGTGGCTCGGGTTGGTAAAAATCTGGGCGGTGGGACCGACTTCGATGAGATCACCGAGATGAAAATAGGCCGTTCGCTGCGATACTCGGGATGCCTGCTGCATGGAATGGGTCACAATGACAATCGTGTATTGTTCGCGCAATTCATCAATCAAATCCTCGATAACAGCGGTGGCAATCGGATCCAGCGCCGAGCACGGTTCGTCCATTAAAATCACCTCAGGGTTGACTGCAATTGTGCGGGCGATGCAAAGGCGTTGTTGCTGTCCGCCTGACAGGCCCGTTCCGGGCTGGTCGAGCCAATCTTTAACCTCGTCCCAAAGGCCGGCTTTAATCAGAGAGGTTTCAACGATCTCATCCAACTCGGCTTTATTGGTCGACAGGCCATGAATCCGCGGTCCATAGGCAATATTTTCATAAATAGATTTGGGAAAGGGATTGGGTTTTTGAAAAACCATGCCTACCTGGGCCCGCAGCGGGACGACATCGATATTTTTATCGTAAATATTCATATCATCTAAGGTAATCTCACCGGTAATGCGGCAGCCCTCGATGGTATCGTTCATCCGATTCAGGCAGCGAATAAACGTCGATTTGCCGCAGCCGGAAGGCCCGATCATGGCAATGACCTCATTACGGCCGATATCCAGGGAAACATTTTTTATGGCATGTTTCTCACCGTAATAAACATTCACATCCCGGCAGGTCATGCGTGGATTATCAACCGTTATTTCACCGACAGTTTCGCGGTTCTCCCGGCTGACCAGTATCTGGCCCTCCGCAGACTTGTCTTTCTGTTCTGTATCCGTTTCTGACATCTTTTCTATGAAACCGGCGTCATCCATTGATTTTAGCGAAATCATAGTATTAACAGATCTTACAATAAATGATTTATATTACAGATTGGCGCAAGGGTGTAAAGTATTTTTGCATTCAAAACAGGCACATGCCGCCAATTTAAAGTGAAAAGGTAGACCGGAAAAAATTTTCCGGTCTACCTTCGAAAACCAAACTATTTCAATGTCGTTAATGCTGTCAACGATTGGGCAGCACTGCTATATTTGTCGCGCTCTGCCTCCGGCATCGGAATCAAGCCCTTTTCGCTTAAATATCCTTCTGCCCCCCAAGCTTTGTCACTGGTAAATTCAACCAGATATTCTTTGATTCCTGGAATCACACCCGCGTGGGCCTTTTTAACGTAGAAAAACAGCGGGCGGGAAACCGGATATTTGCCGTCGGCAATATTATCAAAGGTCGGTTGAACCCCGTCGACATAGGATCCCTGGATTTTATCCATATTTTGATCCAGGAAGCTGAAACCAAAGATTCCCATGGCATTCGGATTGGCCTCCAGTTTTTGAACGATCAGATTGTCGTTCTCACCGGCTTCAATATAGGCGCCGTCTTCCCGAACGGTGTGGCAAACAGCTTTATAGGCTTTTTTGTCTTTCTTTTTCATGGCCTTAATCCAGTCAAAATTCTTGGCGCCGCCTTCCATGGCCAACTCAACAAAAGCATCCCGGGTCCCGGAGGTCGGGGGCGGTCCCAAAACCTCAATGGTCTTGTCCGGCAAAGCCGGGTTGACATCTTTCCAGGTTTTGTAAGGATTGGGTACCAGCTTTTCACCTCCGGACGGGTCTGGAACGTCTTTGGCCAGCGCCAGAAAAATATCCTTGCGGCTTAATTTCATCGGGGCAGCTTTTTTCGAATTGGCCATCACAATGCCGTCATAACCAATTTTAACCTCGACAATTTCCTTGACACCGTTTTGCTGGCATTGCTCAAATTCGGACTGTTTAATGCGTCGCGAGGCATTGGTGATATCCGGATGCTCAACACCCACACCAGCGCAAAAAAGCTTCAGACCGCCACCGGAACCGGTGGATTCAATCTTAGGTGTTTTAAAAGAACTGGTCTTGCCAAACTGCTCGGCCACAACCGTTGCAAACGGATAAACAGTGGATGAGCCCACAATACTGACATAATCCCTTCCGGAACCGGCCTGAACCGGCCCGATCAATGCGGCCACCAAAAAAACAATGGCCGTTAGCGTAACGAACTTTCTCATGATCATTACCTCCTTCGTGTGATGTTTTTAACTACGATGCTCAAAAAGTTGGTTTCAAACTAATGATTGCATGTTAAATAAATGCTAGATTCGTGTTGATATTTTATTTGATCGGTCAACACGGCTTATCAATATAAACAGTTGAGTTTACTTCATTTATTACCATCGTCTCTCATAACGCTTTCTTAAAATCACCGCCGCTGCATTCATGGCGATCAAAAATGCCAACAGGACCATAATGGCGGCCGACGTTCGTTCAACAAATGCCCGTTCGGGACTGTCGGCCCAGAGATAAATCTGAACCGGCAATGCCGTGGCGGGATCCGTGAATCCATCTGGAATATCAACAATAAATGCCACCATGCCGATCATCAGCAATGGGGCTGTTTCACCCAAGGCCCGCGCCATTCCGATAATGGTTCCGGTCAGCATGCCGGGCAGTGCCAGCGGCAGCACGTGATGGGCAACCATCTGCATTTTGGAAGCTCCCACGCCCAGGGCAGCTTCACGGATAGACGGCGGCACCGCCGTCAGAGCCGAACGACTGGCGATAATAATGATCGGCAACGTCATTAGCGTCAGGACCAGTCCGCCGACAACCGGAGCTGATCGCGGCAGACCGAAAAAATTAAGAAACACCGCCAATCCGAGTAAACCGAAGACGATCGATGGCACCGCCGCCAGATTGTTGATGTTGACCTCAATTAAATCGGTCCAGCGATTTTTAGGTGCAAATTCCTCCAAATAGACTGCGGCGGCCACACCGATTGGAAAAGAAAGCAGCAGGGTTACCACTAAAGTAAAAAAAGATCCGACCGCAGCACCCCAGATACCGGCTAACTCCGGCTCGCGCGAATCACCGGAGGTAATAAAAGTGCTGTTAAATTTTTTTTCAATTTTATCGTTGGCAGTCAGTTGATCGATCCAGGCCAGCTGTTTGTCTTTTAGACGGCGTTCGCTTTGGTCAGCCTGTCGATCAAAATGCCCTTTCATCAACATATCCACATCATCGTCTGCCGGCACCCATACGGACCGTGTTTGACCGATAATATCCGGATTGGTTAAAACCATGCCCCTCAATTGGAAAGCAGCACCTGTGCTGACAATACCATATAGCAATCGTTTGTCGTGTCTTCCACTGACATCCGGGAACATGTTACGCAACGACTGTTTAACCAGGCCCTGATAATCAGCGTTTGCCAGAGATTGCTCGTCCAAAACTTCAGGATCAAAGAACACATCCAGCTCAATGAAGGTCTGTTGAAAGGCCGTATAGCCATTGCCGACGATGCTGATGAATAAAAGGGATAAAAAAACCATGCTGGCAAATATGGCCAGTAAACCATAAACCCGAAAACGACGCTCGGCGCGGTAGCGCTTATGCAGACCCCGGTTGACGATGTCGAGGGTGCGCTCTTTTTTCTCTGCGGCACCGTGAAAATTTTTATGGGCGCTATTCATATTGTTCTCGATATTTGCGAACCACATGCAATGCGATGACGTTTAACAGCAACGTTACCAGAAATAACAATAACCCCAGGGCAAACGCCGCCAGGGTTTTGGGACTATCAAATTCCTGATCTCCAACCAGTAAGGTTACAATCTGAACGGTAACCGTGGTTACGGTCTCCAGTGGATTTAAGGACAGATTGGCCGCCAACCCTGCAGCCATGACCACGATCATGGTTTCACCGATGGCCCTTGAAACCGCCAGAAGAACCCCACCGACGATTCCGGGCAGCGCCGCCGGCAGGACCACCTGTTTGATGGCTTCCGATTGAGTGGCGCCCAGACTGTAAGCACCGTCCCGCAGGGCCTGGGGCACCGCATTGATAAAGTCATCGGATAGGGATGAAACAAACGGAATAATCATAACCCCCATGACCAGGCCCGCTGCGAGGGCACTTTCAGAAGACACATCCAGTCCGAGCAAACTGCCCGTGTTTCGAATAAAGGGCGCGACTGTCAAAGCGGCGAAAAATCCGTATACCACGGTGGGAATGCCGGCCAGAATTTCAATCAAAGGTTTGGCCACAGCACGAAATTTCTTGTTTGCATATTCAGATAGGTAAATGGCCGACATCAGCCCGATGGGAACTGCCACGAACATCGCGATGCCGGAAATCAACAACGTGCCGACAAACACCGGAACCGCCCCGAATGCGCCGGATGAACCCACCTGATCACTGCGGATGGCCATTTGAGGGCTCCACTCCAGGCCAAATAGAAACTCGGTGATCGGCACGACCTGGAAGAAACGGATGGATTCATAAAGCACTGAAAGGACGATGCCAATGGTTGTGAAAATGGCAATCGTCGAGCAAACGATGAGGATGTACTTTATCACCTGCTCAACCACATTGCGCGCCCGCAGAGCCGGGGTTATTTTCGCCCGCACAATCACGAGTCCGACGATCGCCAATGAGATGGCAACGACTGCCAGAGCTGCTTTACTGATTACCAGCAAGCTGCGGTAATGATCGGCTGCGGCCTGCATGACAGGATCAACGCTGCCGGAAACAATATTGCCGCTGACCAAATTTCTGATGTTGTTTATCTTCAGATTCAAATCTGCGGCCGGCAGGCTTCGCACCGCTTCCGGCAAATCCGCAACGACCAGATGGGTAATAATCGAAGACTCAAAAGCCAGCCAGAAGCCGAATAATAACAGGGTCGGAATTCCGCACCACAGGGCGGTCAGCATTCCGTAGTAGGTCGGGCGAGAGTGAAGTTTTCTAACGCCGGCGGCATCACCGGCAACGGCAAGCGCTTTTCGGCGGCCAAGATAATAGCCAAAAATAGAAAGCGCTAAAAGAACAAAGAGTATCGTGGTGGGTGACATCTTATATATTTTCCGTTAAAGTCTCCCGAAGCTATCTCGAGTGGGCGGTTGACCATTTCAACCGTGTGAATCTAGAAATGATATGTTAGATATAAATGATAATTGTGTTAGGTTTTTGTTAATTTTCTAACAATCGGATCTTTGGTTAAGCCGTGTAAATCCATTTTACCGCCATTTTCAGAGCGCGGAGCCAGCGGCCTAAAGGCTCACGAATATCGCTCTGAGATGACACTGAACAAATACGACCGAATTGAAAGCGCCGGAAGACGCGGCGGTGCTGGGGTCTTTGTTTCGGTATGGGTCATCCCAAAACTCAACTCCCTTTCAAGATAGTTCACATACTCCAGACGGTTTACGCAGTGCATGCACATCGGGTTGTTTTTATCCTGGTCTTTCAATTGACAAAGTAAGCAAGGATTCGATTTCATTTTTTTTACTCTCCTTTGGTCCAAAATAGTCGTCGGATCAGTTCGAATGAAAGCTGAGTAAAGGCAGGGTATTAGCGGCTAATTAGCAGATGATTAAAATTCGGTGAAACTTTGCTTGCCCTTTTTAGCGGCCAAAGAATTGTTAAATTTCTCCTTTTTCCCTGTGCCATCGGTAGAGGGCGGCGGCTGGGATCCGGCTGGCATTGATTTAACGCAAACTTAATACGGTCTTTACGGAGCACTAATAAAACAAGCATAAGCTATTGGGTTTAAGGCATATATCAAGGGGCATTAATAATCCGAACGATAGGAACGCGCGTGAAATATCTGATCGGTTTCGAAGACAAGCAGGCCCTGAATCCAAAGGCAGTGGGGCAAAAATTTTTTAACCTTGCAAAGGCGGCCCGTGCTGGATTTGCGGTGCCACAGGCTGTAGCGATCAGCACCGCAGCGCACAAATTTTACATTACCCATTGCGATTGGCCGGACGGCCTTCTGGATGAGGTTTATCGGACGGCCAGTGATTTAGATTTGGTCAGAGGGCTGTCCATCCGTTCATCGGCGACGCTCGAAGATCTGGAAAAGCAGAGCTTTGCCGGACAATACCGGACTTTTCTGCAGGTCGTCGACGAAGTCGAGCTAAAAAGTAAAATTGAAGCATGCTGGCAGGGTGCCAGCTCGCCCGCAGTTCAGGGCTATCTAAAAGCCAAAAACATTTCCGGTGTGGTAGATCAAATACCTCTGATGGGGGTTATTATTCAAAAAATGGTCAATGCCGTTGCCGCCGGCATCGCCTTTGGACGCAACCCGATGAATCCGGCCCGGGACGAAATTGTCATCGAAGCGGTCAAAGGTCTGGCAGAGGAACTCGTCAGCGGACATTTAACACCCTACCGCGCCATCATTGATCAGCAGAAGAATATCCGTCTAACACCGCCTTCGCGGGATCTTTCCCGATTGATGGTCGGTGAAGAGATGCTGATGACCCTTCTGCCGTGGTTTGATATTGCCGATCTGGTTCGTAAGCTGCAGTCAGATGCCGATGGCATTCCTCTGGATATCGAGTGGGCCATCGATGAAGGCAAAAAAATCTGGCTGTTGCAATCTCGGGCCATTACGACACTCGCCCAGCAACGCTGGCAGGTGCCTGCGGGTGTCTGGACGCGTAAGATCGCCAACGACCTGTGGGCCGATCGTCTCACACCGTTTCTGGCAAATGAAATGATGCAAAACTCGCAACTGTTCGACCTTTCCCGTATACTAAAAATTCTGGGCATTCAGGTCACTCGGCCAACGTTAACGGTTATCAATGGGTATCTGTATATCAACTGTCACTCTATTGCAGACGCCCTCGCCTACATACCGCCCAGACTTCAGCTGCCGGATCTGCAATCCCTTTTTCCGGCCGATTTTACATTTAACAATGAAGCGACACCTTCTGTTTTGAAGCAAATTTCGGTAGCCTTTCGATGTCCGGCCCTCTTATTTCTGGAACCGGGGATTATTCCTTTCTTCTGTATAGGAATTACTCGGCATTATCAAAAAAAAGTCAACAAACAGCTGCATCGCATACAGCAGCAAGAAGTGGCGACCGCCCGACAGGCATTTCAAAATCTGGAGTTGTCCGTGTCAGCCTTGCGCCGGGTGCAAATCAGCAACCAGTGGCCGTATTTTTTTGCCAATTACCTGACCTGGCTTCTGCGCTGGTTGATGGTGGATGTGCTCGGATATTCGCATGCACATTTTCTTGAGGTTCTCAGTCAAAATGGTCAGAACACCACTATCAAAATCGAAAAAGAATTTCAGCGGCTGGCCAATCAAATTATGGCCGATGAAAAAATGGTCAAACATTTTTTACGACAATCTTCGGAAAAACTGTGGCTGGGGTTGACAAAAAATTTTCGTAATGATCTCCACAGATTTTTAACCCGGTTCGGTTGCCGCTCCCGCCATCGAACGCTTTACGTCAAACGCTGGACAGAGGCGCCTGAAGAAGTTCTGGGGATTCTTCAAACCCTAATTCGCCATCAAACCGCTCCCATAAAAGCCACAGAGCACCAGGTAAATCCAAAACGAAACACAAATTTACCATCTGCAACTGATCTATCCCCCCCGCAGCAACGCAAGCATTCATTTTTGCTGAGACTGCTCATAAAGCTCACCCGTAAATTTTTAGACCTGCGCGAGGAGCAGCGCTTTTTATTGGATAAAGTTTTATATGAAATCAGATTGTCTTTGCTGGCGTTGGGCCGCCATTGCGGCCTGAAAGATAAAATCCTGTTTTTAAAAAAATCTGAAATCCGGCAGCTTCTTAACGGCACCCTTGCCGAAAACACAGTTAAAAAGATGGCCGCTGACCGACATCATCGCTTTTTTGAGCCTTTTGATGTCAGTACCTTCTATGTTGATGGAAGGCCTGAAAATGAGTTTCCGATGCAGGGCAAGGTCTTCCGGGGTATCGGCACCAGTCCGGGCATGGCTTCCGGGCGTGCCCGGATTGTGACAGATCCGACCCGCGTGCGCATAAACACCGGTGATATTCTGATTGCTGAAAATACGGATCCGGGATGGACACCCATACTGAGCACGGTCAAGGCCATGGTCATCGAGGAAGGCGGGTTGCTCAACCACTGTTCCATTGTGGCTCGCGAACTGGGCATTCCAGCTGTCGTGGGTGTGCGCCAGGCAACCCGTGTCATCCCGGAGGGGGTCCGGATTACCATCGATGGCGGGATGGGGCTGGTACGGATCGAAGAATAGCTAGCGGATTGGATCTTATTTTTATTTTTTGACAGGATCTACAGGATTTTGAGGATAATTTTTTAGTCCCTCTCCGATAACATCAATTAGGACATAAAATTTTCTAAGAAAATTTTATGTCCTTCCAGGCCGAGCGGGCGAGTCCTTCGACATCTTCCCAATTACCGCTTTCGATCCACTCGGCCACCATGCGCGCCACATCGGGGTAGCGCATCGGCGATGCGGGCGGGATTTGTAAAAATTGCTCAACGATATGCTGATCTAATTTTTTCATGACCCTTCCCCATTGCAGCTTGGAGATCACATGCGCGTTGGAAGCCTGTTCCATTTGTCCAGCCAGTGGTTTTACCAGAAACTTTTTCCCCAAATACAGCGCCTCACTGAGCAACTCAAATCCGGCATTGCTAATCACACCCGTGCAGCTTTTCAGGTCCTTTAGAAAGCCCTCACGCGAAAAAGGGCGCCAGTGCAGGTTGGCATCATCGGTGGCCGTAGCGATGCTGCAATAGATATAAAACCGATGGGTCGCAAACGGTTTCAGCAAAGATTCGATATCCTCAAGCGTTTCGAAGGGCAGATAAACAATTATTTTGTCCAGCTGTATTTGCGCGTCGTTTTTCAGGTGCACCGGAATGATTGGAGGCAAAATCGGTTGATCAAAATGATGCCAGTGGAGGCCCGCCGCAAAATCTGTGGGCGCAAAATTTTTGACAACCCACATCGAAAACGGATCTGCCTTTTTAACCGGCACATCATAAAGAAAGGCATACTGGTGCCCGACGCCGATGGAAGGAATCTTATTGCGGCGGGCAATCCGGGCGGCGACCGGTTCAAAATCGGTCACCACCAGGTCAAATCCGGAAGCATCGTAAGCAAAAATATCCCGATAAAACTGAACTAAATTTAACTGCAACGCTGTTCTGAGGATTCGAACTTTTCCGCGCCGACTGATAAAAGTGAGCCCTCGAAAGGTATCATAGGGCTCGAATGTCTCCATTTCCCAGAGATGTGAAGGATCACGTCCGGTTAAGATCACCCGGACCTCGTGACCCAATTTTTTAAGATGGCGAATCACTTCCCGGGAACGACTGATATGGCCGTTGCCCGTGGCCTGCACACCGTATAGGATCTTCATTCAGCTTATCCTTCCAGACAACTATCCAAAAACTGTGATTCCTGCAGAAGCACAGCATATGCCAATCACCAGACCGGCAAGAATATCGGTTGGATAATGAACCCCAAGATAAATTCGAGAAACACCGACCAGCAAAGCCCATGAATACATTGGCGCCTGCAAGGTCGGGAAAAAATGACTGGTTAAAGTGGCAATCACAAAGGCCGCGGCAGTGTGTCCGGAAGGAAAGCTGAACTGATCGCTGGGTGAAATCCGCTGATGGACATCAGATAAAACTTCGCAGGGACGATCCCGCCTGATCTTCTGCTTTAGGAGCTTATAAAGCGGCAGTTCAAGTGCAAAGGCCAGCAGTGAGCATAAAAAAAAAGCCCCGGCGATCTGAGGCTCCATAAAATATAAGATCAGCGGTATTGCCGGGTAATAATAGCCGTTACCGCTATGGGAAATCCAGGGCATGACAGCTGAGATCAGTCTTTTGCCATTTAGGCCAAAGATCGTGTTTAAAAAGACCACATCCCAGTGTGTGACACTTTCGACGAAGGTTCTCATAGCCTAATCTTGCCAAATATACTAATCGCAAGCCGTTAGGCTAATATTAGGCTTTAGTTTGTTTTTTGCTAAAAATACAGACAGATAAGAATTATAATCCACTGCTGATCACCAAATCGGTGATCGGTCCGCGAGATTTTTCGCCCTTTAACACCAGATGAGCGTATATTTTGCTGCCCTTAAATTTTTTAACGACCCAGTTAAGGCCATTGTTTTCCTGACTTAAGTACGGGTTGTCCACCTGATGAATATCGCCCAGACAGATGCACTTGACCCCTTCACTCATTCTCGACAGCAGGGCGCGGCATTCGGATCTGGACATATTTTGCATCTCATCGATAATGACCACTGCTTTCTCAATGTTCATGCCCCGGATAAAGGCCAGGGGCAGGACCTCAAAGTACTTGGGGTTGAACTGGGGCGGATAGGATTCGACATCACTGAATATCTTGTTGGCCGGGCGCAAATGGTGCAACTTGATCATCAAATCTGAAATGTAACGGGTATAGGGCTCCATTTTTTCTTCAACTTTTCCCGGCAGATACCCCAGTTTCTGGCCGATTTCAATCATCGGTTTGATGACGAAAATTTTTTCATAGCGCTTTTTTTGCAGCACCAGATAAAGAGCGACGGCCAACGCCAAAAAGCTTTTTCCATACCCCGCATCGCTTTGGATAGAGAGAATGTGAATGTCGTGATTAACCATCAACTCCAGCGCCAAGTTTTGAAAAACCGTGCGTGGCATGATATTCCAGATTTTGTGCTGATAGTCGATCAGCTTTTCGCCCCGCACCCCCCCAAAAACCGGTTTTCCCTGCTCGTTCCAACTAAATGCATTGGGTACCATCCCGTCTGCCGAGGTGACAAAACCGGTAAAGTATTCAGCTTCGGATTTAAACGGCACCGATTCTTTGTAGATCTCGCTCTTAACGCCCTGCAAGCCGGCCTGCAGCTGAAATATTTTATCATTGGTCACCAGAATTGGCTTTTTCAATCCGCTGTTTAAAATTTCCTTTAAAATAAAATTATCCACCAAACCGGCGTAAGTGCCGGCTACACCGCTGGCGTTTAATATTTTGTAGTGGTCCGGGTGGTCATTCAGATACTGTACAACCCGGGCAACAATATGTCCGAGTTTCGGGCTTTTTTTAAATTTATTGAGTTCAAGTAAAACATGATAGGGAATGTAAATTTGGTTTTCATTGCCGTTGCGCAGTTTCAGGAGCGCGTCTGGGTCTTCGAGCAATACATTCGTATCAATCACATAATGTTTTTCAACGGCCATCATCACGCCTTTCTGTGTTTAGAAGCGGTTCTGAAATCCCAACTGAGGTGTCCGCCGGCGGCAGACTGCGCTTTCTCCATCGGCCTGCTCTTGGCGAACACATTAACGTATTCGATCAAGATGTAAAATCGCGCTGGTGAGCGGGACTCTTGTTGATCTGAGGTTTTGAAACCACTTCTATGGTTTCTGGGGACAAAGCGGGTTCCGGAGACGAATTGAGGGCGATTGCCAGGCAGCACTGTAAAAGCTTTACCCGAATGGGCCGGTAATAAAAAGACAGGGACAGGCCAGCTGCGCGTTGGAAAAACCGCTGATTTCAAGTGCACCAAATTCAAAGCGTTCGCATTTGCCAAATTCACGTATCTCGGCTTATAGGGAAAAAATAGGAGCTGAGGTTACACTTCTCATCATCATTGGTTTCTAAATTTTCTTACCTTCATGGTGTTAGCAGATCATGAACCTAGGGTTAGAAATCGGTAATGATCGTGATGGGCAGATGATTTGCTTGTTGATTTCGAAGGGCTGTTTTTTCGTTATACTGAGAATGGCTCTGGTGAAAATTATATTGCTTTGGGCAGGGGTGGGGTTAAATCATCAGGGGAGGCCGCATACATCTTCCAGGAATGGTGAAAGGCACCATCGAAGAAGCGCTCTTCCATATAGTGCCGCGCAGCCCGGCTCATCGCTTTAGCGGCCGTTGGATTGGCGATTAAAAAGTGCAAGGCATCCACAATGCTGTCGGCATCATTACCTTTGATGGCCAGACCTGTTTTACCCGCAACAATATTCTCTTGCGGCCCTCCACGATCGGTGACGATGACCGGTAAGCCGGAGGCCTGAGCCTCCAGGACAGCCCGTCCGAATGAGTCCGTGGTGCTGGGATAAATAAAGAAATCACAGGAGGCATAAACCGTGGGCAGATCATCTCCTTTTAAATATCCGGTAAAAAAGCAGGATGTGCCTCTGAGCTCGGACTGCATTCCGGCCAGATAAGGGCCATCACCGACAATAATCAACTGTATATCTTTGCGCTGTTGATAAAGCATTTTATAAGCCCGGGACAGGATGTGCAAATTCTTCTCTTTGGAAACCCGACCCACATAGAGCAATTTCAAACCATCATTAACCGGGTAGCGCTTTTTCAAAAAGCCATTGTTTTTGTTGGGATGAAATCTTTCAATATCCACTCCGTGGGGCAAAAGATGGATTTTTTCAGCGGTGATCCCCTTCCCAACCAGCTCCTGGTAGGCACTTTGCGAAGGCACATAGATTTGACCCATCTGATCGTAAAACCATTTGGTGTATTTCCAGGCGAGCTCTTCCATCATAACGTCTCCGGTGAGAAATTGCGCATAAAGCGGCAGGGGTGTGTGGTAGGTACCGTTTATGGGAAGCTTTAATAACCTGGCAACAAGCAAGGCGGCCAATCCGATCGGTCCCGGTGTAGCGGCATGTATCCGGGTAAAATTTTGCTGGTAACAAAATTCAAGCATTTCCATCAACGGCGGATAAAACAATTTTGATTCCGGGTAGTCGGAAAAATCATAGGCGCCAATGGGCTTGAAGTTTTGGATGCTGCGCCTGTCTGTGCGATTTTCACCATCGCAGGTCACAACGGTCAGCCGTTGGTTGCATTTGACTGCAGATGCAACCTGTTGCTGCAAGGTGTCAGCCACCTCATTGATGCCGTAAAATGTATCGGTAAAAATGGCCACGTTTTCGCTAAGGCCGGTCCGGGTTTTCTGCATTCCTTGCCTTTGGAATCTTTTTTCAACCTTACATTGGAAATGTCGGTGATTGTTATACTGCGCAAATGCAACAAAATAGGGTACTAAAAGTGTGTAGAAGCCGCCGGCTGAGCCGATCGTATGAAAGATGCTAAACAGATTGGCACCAGAGAAATGATCAAAGAGGTGATTGGCAAACTGTAATAATACCCGATTGGATATTTCTTTAACAAACACAAACCACTGTTGTTCTAAATCCCGGCAATGACCGCTCGCATCTTCTGAGATCAAAAAAAGTTGTGGATTTTCGGCAAAAAGTTCACTCATTTCCCGGCGCAACAGTTCCATCATGGTATCCGGCGCACTTCCGGCAATTTTCTTCTGACGCCGGTATTGCCTTAGAATATGCAACTTCTTTAAAAAACCTGCCTGCGCTTCTCGATCAGTTCGCAGGCAGCGGTCAATGAATCTTAGAACACCATCTGTTGGGGCGTAGTTTCCCAGGCCGAGTTTCTCGCGATAAAATTGGTAAGCAATGCTGTACAGATTTCGCGCCAGGTTCTGTGGCGATGAAGGCTTACTGATGACGTTGGTTTGGCCGCTGTCGATTCCTTGCAAAAAGGTATCCACCGAATCAGCATTCGTGACTTCGGTAAAGGTTCGCGCAATATTGAGCGAGCTGTGATCGTCTGATCCACCGACCAGGTTTTTCTTCCATGGCTCCGGAAAATTAGGATTAATCTCATGCTTGTTTGCCAAATTGAAAATGTCATCCCGCTTTAAACCAGCTAAAATTCGTTTCAGGCATTCATTTGATTCCGGATTAAAGTCGCCGTTGAGCTCAAAATTTCTAAACAGCAACAAATATTTTTCAAAGTGTGCAACTGTCAGACGATCATTGATCGCATACATTGGATGTGCCAGGGCGTGGTAAATTCCTTGGAGTTGAAGATAGTCAACCAGCTCAAATAAATTACCGCGCAATTTTTGAATCTCTTCATGTTGACTTTCCGCAATCTGGTAAACCAGCACGTGCACCTTGCATTGGTCCTCGGGAAAATATGATGTTACTTCCTCGCTTATAAATGTTCCCGGCAGATGGGCTATTTCCATGACACCGTCGATGCAGTTATGATCGGTTATCGTAACCAGTGACATTCCCCGGTTACGGGCGATGCGGTAGAGGTCCAACGGTTCCGTGAAACTTTCCGGACAGTCAATTTTTTGCAAAAACCATTGAGACGGTCTTTGCGAATACTTTGAATGTACGTGTAGATCGGCGCGCATACCGTTTTCTCCTTCCAACAGATGGCTATATTTTTTTTAATAAAAACAAAATGTTGTTAGTTTATTATTAAAAAAAATTTAAAAATTGGTTAAAATTCGGCAATCAGCCCTTCTCTTTTGTATGATGGTTTCTGCTAGTCATTATAGACTTCTATAAATCAATGGATAATATAGTGTAGTCAATTTAGATGCGGCAATGGCCGGCGAATAGGCCGGGTCGATCTCAAATTGGCTTGCCAAAAAAACTCCTTGCTCATCAACGAAAAACTGATTACAGTTTATAGTATTGCAGTAGAAAGAATAGACCCCAAAGGAAGCCAAAATGGAAAAGCGCATTCGAAAGCAATTTACAAAAGAGCTCGAAAATATCAAAAAAAGCATTCTAACCCTCGGCGCCCTCGTGGAAGAGCGCGTTCAGATGGCCCTCAAGGCCATTGATACCAATGACTCGGATCTGGCGGAAAAAATTATTAAATCCGATTATGAAATTGACGAAATGGAAGTGGAGATCGAAGAAGAGTGTTTAAAGGTGCTCGCCCTGCATCAGCCGGTGGCCATTGATCTACGCTTTATTGTAGCCGTCATTAAGATCAACGCCGAACTGGAGCGCATCGGTGATCAGGCCGTCAACATTGCCGAGCGCGTCGGTGTAACCGCCAAACGCGAACAGCTGGATTTTTACTTTGACTACGCCACCATGGGAGAAAAAGCCCAGGCCATGCTGAAAATGAGCCTGGATGCGCTGATCAACCTGGATTATGATCTGGCTTTTAAGGTCGTCATGATGGATGATGAGGTCGATGACATCAAAGAGGAGGCCTATGACAAGATTAAAAAAGAGATGGGCGCAAACAACCCTGACAAAATTGGGTATCTGATTAACCTGTTTTTAATTTCCCGCCATCTGGAGCGCCTGGCGGACCATACCACCAATATCGCCGAACAGGTCGTTTATCTGGTTGAAGGCGAAATCATCCGCCACGCCCCCTATCCGCAAGACTAATTTCAACGTTCTTACACAATAAATAATCATCAAAGATGGGGTCAAATCTTGACGGGCTGTTGCCCAAATAGTGCTTGATCATCAAGATGGCTTTTGCTAGATCACTGATAATTCATCATCAAGGAGAATTATCACTATGATGGGCCGCCAGCCAAAAGTTCAGAAAAAGCTATTTTACACAAAGTTCAATCTGGACCAACGCGTCCCCCAAAACCACATCTTCAGACAAATTGCCAAACACATTGACTTTGATTTTATCTATAAAGAAGTTAAAGACACATATGGAGTCAAGGGCAATGTCTCGGTGCCGCCGCCTGTTATTTTAAAAATGATGCTGCTTTTGATATTTTATAATGTGCGCTCCGAGCGTGAGTTGATGACCACCATCCCAATGCGTTTGGACTGGCTGTGGTTTTTAGGCTATGACATCGACGATGAGATTCCCAATCATAGCGTGCTTTCCAAAGCCAGGGCGCGCTGGGGCGTTTTGGCTTTTAAAACTTTTTTTGAACGTATCGTTTTACAGTGCGCCGATGCGGGCTTGATTGATGGCCGCAAGCTGTTTACCGACTCGAGCATCATGCAAGCCGATGCCTCCAACAATTCTGTGGTGAAAACGACTTCTTTAAATCGTTATTTGAATAAAAATTACCAAATTCTAGAATCACGTTTGGAAAAGGAAAAAGGCTCATCTGCAAAAGACAATGGTCCTAATCCTCCCAAATCCGGTGCCACCAACAAAACGCATCTGTCCACCACCGACCCGGATGCTTCGGTATCGCGCCGGGGCAAAGGCAAATCCAAACTTGAGTATCAAATTCATCGCGGTGTTGACCCAAAATGCGAAGTAATCACTGCCACCGAAGTAACTCCCGGCGAAGTGCATGAAGCACACCGCTTGCAATCTTTAATCGACAACCACCAAAACAACACCGGCGTAACCGTTGAGGTTGCCGTGGCCGACAGCAAATATGGAACCTTAGACAATTATGTGGCCTGCTGTGATCGCGATATCAAAGCGCACATTGCTTCCCTGGAGCAAACCCAGAAAGGAACCGGTCGCCAAAAAGACATCTTCGGCCGGGAACTTTTTATCTATGATTTTGCCAAAGATATTTTTATCTGTCCGGCCGGCCAAATTCTGAAAAAAAGAAAAATTTATAAAAAGCGCAAGCATTACGAATATAGTGCTTCAGCTAAAATTTGTAACCAGTGTCGGCTGAAAGAATGCTGTACCCGATCCAAATCCGGACGTACTTTAAAGCGCCATCTCAGACAAGATGACATCGATCTGATGCTTACCAAAGCTCGCAGCGCTGCGGCCAAAGCCGATATTAAAACCCGCCAGCATCTGATGGAACGAACTTTTGCCCGTGCCAAGCGTTACGGATACAAGCGTGCACGCTGGCGCCGGCTGTGGCGAGTGCAAATCCAAGAGTACATAACCGCCGGTATCCAAAATATTATGGTTTTGCTTGCAAATGCCAAAAAGCCGGCTGAGGGCGCAAAGATCCAAACGCAACATAGGTATTACAAAGCATATGCGGCTTTTCAGCAGCAATTTGGCTATTTAAAAGACAACTAATCGAAAAGTTAGCTTCCTATCATGTCGTACAGCTACAGTGATAACAAGCTGTCAAAAACTATTGCGCCGCTTTAAGCCCTATTTTGGGCAACAGCCCGTTGAATTGTGAATTATTTTTGCTTCCCCTTGCTTTACAATTTTTAATTTTTTTACCTTCAACGCTGAGCTTATGAAGATATTTTAACAATTACACATAATGCGAATACCCAATTTGCGTAATCGCTTCATCAACAATCATCTGATCGTTTGCAAGATATCGTCTATCCAATAAGGCATAAACCCATCCGTAAAGCGATAAGCCCCCTGCAGTGTTTTATACAGAATCCCCTTTTTCAAAAGTGAATCGAGAGATGCCTTGATTGATGATGATGGGCCGATACCATGGGATAGTTGAAATTCCTTTGAAAACGGTTTGGCCGTCTGGTCCCTGCTTAAAGCAATCAGAAGAATCTTTTGGGATTGGGTGGCCGAGCGCCAGAGCATTTCATAATGCGGTGAATCCTGCCGGGCAACAATCAGCGGCAGTTTTTCAATCAATGCCGGCTTAATGACCTTTGTCTCCATGGCGGCGTCCCACAAGACATTGCACAGGCGCTGGATATTGTAAGGAACATCGTTGCCGATTTGAAAAATTCTCTCCAAATCGCTCTTATTTACAGTGTAATCGTCCTTTTTCAGCCACTTTTGAATAAAGCCGGCATAGGTTTTTCGGGCAATCGGTCCCAGCTCCATAAGGCGACCCAACTTATAAAACGCGCGTGTGCGATCGCGCGTCATCGCCATCATAACCGATTGCTCGGAACCGGAGAAAATGAAACCGGTATGGGTTTGCTTCTGGATTTCGGATCGCAACGCTTTTTCGATGGTCAGGCCATTGAATTTATCGAGATCAGAAAATTCATCGATGATGATCACCAGCTTTTTCTTCTTTCCGGCAGCCAGCTTTTCAGCGTTACGCAAGCCTTCTAGCAATGCCGCAAGCGCATCTTTATCAGCAACCGCAAGTTCTACCCCTGCGGTTATATTTCCAGTCTCATCCAGGCTTACTTTGGGTCGAAGCTTTTGAAATCCGGCGAACATCTTGAGAAGCTTGTCTTTGTTTGTTTCCAGCGCAGCGGCCGTGAGGCCGGTCAGCGCCGTTGCAAAGCTTTTAACATCCGGAAATGCATTCAGGTCGATATAGACGCAGGCGATGGCGCTGCGTTCGAGCTTTTCAATTAAATTGAAAAGCAGGCATGTTTTGCCGAACCGGCGGGGCGACACCAAAAAGACCCGGTTCAAACTTAACATCTCACGCTTGAGCTCTTGCATCTCGCTTGAGCGATCCGCGAAGTAAGGACCGCGAACGACCCCGCCATATTTAAATGGGTTTTCCACACCTACTCTCTTTGTACGTTAATTACGGTTCGCCTTTTACGATTCGTTTAAACCGTATCAATTAATTCTTTTTCCGTCAAGGCCAATATTTAAAGGTGGGGTCAAATCTTGAATTGTGAATTAGCAGTGTTAAAGATGGATCTTAATTTCGGGTCCTTCATCGACGTTGTTTTTGCAGATTTAACACAGTGGCTTACTGCTGAATATGTTAATCCAAAAAATTCGCCAATCCTTGCATTCGTCAACCGTCCTGTCTTCCAAATTAAATAGATCAGCGCATCCCGTTGATCTTTTTCAAACCCGGATAGACGGCCTGTTTTTAATATGCGTTTTAGATCGCAGTTAAGCATCTTGGCACTTTCCTGCAAAATAATGAGTGGATCAATACGGTCTGCTGATTGCTTTTGTCCGGGAATTTCATTGTGAGGCTTTTCCAGCAAATGGCCTTTGCGTATCTGCGCGACAAATTTCTTTGACCCCAAAAAGCAGCCATGACGAAAATCCTCCCACAGCTGCTTTTCTTCTTTGGAGTAGCGCTGAACTTTCTCGCGGTATAATCGATGCTGCTCTTTTCCTTCACCCGCAAATTGCACTAAAATCAAATCGGTTGATAACCAGGCCGGTGCCTGCTTACCATATGCATACGCCCGGTAACTGCTCCAGGAATAATCTGCAAGTCGTTTGACAAATCCGCCCCTCAATGGATTGCGATGAATGTAACAAGAAAGCTGCATCATGTAAGCATCATTTTGGACCAAGATACTTTTGTAGCGACCCTGAAATAGATGTCCACTTCTATTGTGCCGATAGTTAAAACGGGTCGTGTACGTCACACCCAACCAATGCATCGCTTTGGTTAGATTAGCACGGTTGGTCCTGGCTAAAAGATGATAGTGATTGTGCATTAAAACAAATGCAAATATATCCATCTCAAAGCGATCGGCCATCTCGCCAAGCGTATCCAAAAACATGTGCCGATCGTCGTCATCTATAAAAATATCCCTTTTCTCGTTGCCGCGGGATAACAGATGATAAAAAGCGCCCTCATATTCTATTCTCCATGGTCTAGCCATATTTTGATCCATATGAAACCCAAGCCGATTTGTCAATTATTATTCACAATTCAAGATTTGACCCCATCAAAGAGAGATAAAAAAAGAGGGCTTCTGAATGTATCGGAAGCCCTCTGATATTTAATAAGATTGACTATGAATATTAACTTCGGATCTCTTCTTTGACGGATACAGCAATTTTAAACAGGGCGGTCAGGACTAAAAATCCCATGGCCCACACCCCCAGCGCGATTCCGATCTCCGGCAACGTGGGAATGTATTCGTTGATCTCGTGTAACGGTGAGGGCGTGAAGCCGCCGGCAATCATCCCCAATCCCTTGTCGATCCAGGTTCCCAAGAATATGACGATACAGGCCACCGCCAGCACGCCTTCATTTTTGCGGGTGATGGGATTTACGGTCAGAATGATGCCGACCACCATCAAAATCATCGAAGCCCACATCCAGGGCACATAGGCATCGTGGCCGTGCAGGCCCACAAACAGGTATTTGAGGTGATCCATGTGCTCCGGGATCTGGCTGTAAAAGGCCACGAACACTTCACACAGAAAGAAGAACACATTGACGCAGATCGCGTAGGCCACGATTTTAGCCAATGATTGAATCTGCTCGCGACCCGGATCGAAACTGCTCACCCGCCGGATAATCAGGCAGCATAAAATCAGCAGGGCCGGTCCGGCGGCAAACGCCGAAGATAGAAAGCGCGGTGCCAGTATGGCGGTCATCCAAAAACCTCTACCCGGCAGGCCGCAGTAAAGATAGGCGGTTACCGTATGGATGCTGACGGCCCAGGGAATGGAAATATAAATCAGCGGTTTTAGCCATTTTTGATAATGAACGCCGTTGCGTTCGGCCTCCAGCACGTTCCAACCGATAATGATATTCAAAAACAGGTAGCCGTTTAAGACGATGGTGTCCCAGAACAGCACCGAATTGGGCGTCGGATACAAAAAGACATTCAGAATTCGCATGGGCTGGCCCAGATCGACCAAGATAAAGGTTACGCACATGATAACCGAAGCGATGGCCAGAAATTCACCCAGGATGGTAACCTTGCCGAAAGCTTTGTAGTCATGCAGGTAGTAAGGCAGCACCACCATCACGCCCCCGGCGGCCACACCCACTAGGAAGGTAAAGTTGGCGATGTAAAACCCCCAGGATGTATCCCGGCTCAAACCGGTAATTCCAAGGCCGAAATCGAGCTGCTTTAAATAGATCAGAAAGCCGATTCCGATAACAACCAATAAAAAGGTCATCCAGCCGTAATATTTTTTGCCGCCTTTAATTGCTAATTCAAGCATTATTCACCTCATACGATATAGTAAACGCTGGGTTCCGTTCCCAGAGTCTGTTTACGACGAATGGTGTAGTTGGTTTTGATCAGTTCGCGAACCTCCGACTCCGGATCGTATAAATCCCCGAAAACCAATGCGCCGTTGGAGACCTCCACACAGGCCGGCAGCTGGCCAACCGCCAGTCGTTCGGCGCAGAAATTACATTTTTCGACAACGCCTTTCATGCGCGTCGGAAATTGTTTGTTGGTTTCCTGAATAAAGGGTCGCGGATCCCGGTAGTTGAAGCTTCTGGCGCCGAACGGGCAGGCCGCCATGCAAAAACGACATCCGATGCAGCGGTGAAAATCCATAAACACGATGCCGTCGGATTCGCGTTTAAATGTGGCTTTCGTCGGACAGGCCCGCACGCAGGGCGGATTCTCGCAGTGATTACACAGAACCAAAAAGGGGCGCTGCTCGACCTCTTCAGCCAGAAACTGTGCGGCCTTGCCCGGAAAGGCATTGTGGTAATGCGTACCCCAGATCCACTTGATTTCATGGTTTTTATTCTGCAATTTGGGAACATTGTGGAGATTGTGGCAGGCTTCGATTAACGGCTCCAGATCTGCTTCGGATTCGAACTTGCGGGTATCGATGACCATGGCCCACTGCTTGGCCTTCAGTGCGTCGTCCCCTACTTTAATAGTGACTTCAGCCCCGGTAGCCTGCTGTTCTTCGGCGAAGGCATTCAAAACCGGCTTGGTGGTTGCCGCCAGAGCAGAAATTCCCAGTAATTGTAAAACGCGTCTTCTGCTGCTATCCATTAGGTTTTCTCCTTCGGGTTTTCAATATGGCAACTCCAGCAATAGGGCCTGACTGAAGCATAATTGTGACAACGGTCACAAAATTCAGCTTTATTGGAGTGACAGTCCAGACAGGTGTTGCTCAGGCTCATGTTAAATTCTTTGCCTTCGGGATTAACATAAATTCGCTTGCCTTCACGTACCACAGATTCGCGCCAGAGATCGAGCAACTGCATGTGCTCGGCCTGCATATAATCTGTCGACCGCACGCATTTTTGAGCGGCTTTGGCCTGGGGTGTTAATTCCACCTCCGGTAATGGAGCCGCTTTACCCCGCATGTACCAGAAGGGAAATAAAACGATAAGCAAAAATATGACAACTCCCGTCACTATCAGTGCTTTATTATTCATCAGCTTGTTCCTCCGACTCACCGTCTGATTCTTCTTCAGCTTCTTCAACCGCCTCACGCCCCGGGATGTCCTCGCCTCTCAGGTCGGTGGCGCGTTCGTTTTCGCCGGGCATTATCAGGGCATTGGCCACCATTTCATGCAGCCCGGTGACGTCCACTTCCGGAACCCAGTACTCCATCAGGGTGGGCAGGGCGGCCCGGTCGATGGCACAGATACAGGCCAGCATGTTCACACCGTGTTTTTCGTGAACGTATTTGACGGCGTTGGCGCGCGGCAAACCGCCCGTCAATCGAAGCTCCATATCCTCACCGGCATTAAGGCCTGCGCCGCTGCCACAGCAGAAGGTATTTTCGCGGATGGTGTTCGCCGGCATGTCGTAAAAATTGTTACACACGTTTTGAATGACATAGCGAGGCTCGTCAAATATGCCCATTCCCCGGGCCGGGTTGCAGGAATCGTGGAAGGTGACCTTTAAATGATCGTTGCGGCTGGGATCCAGCTCGAGCTTTCCATGTTTGATCAAATCAGCCGTGAACTCTGCAATGTGCACCATCTTGTTCGACTTGGCATTCTCGAAAACGGTACCGGTGATGGGCGAAACCGGTACTTCCAGAAAATCGGTCGGCCCGTTCATGGTGTCCATGTATTGGTTGATTACGCGCCACATGTGACCGCATTCTCCGCCCAGGATCCACTTGACCCCCAGGCGTTTGGCCTCGGCGTACATTTTTGAATTGAGCCGTTTCATGGTCTCATGCGATGTAAAAAATCCAAAATTGCCGCCTTCGGAACCATAGGTGCTCCAGGTGACGTCAAACCCGTATTTATCCTTTAAGTATTGGAACAGCATCAGGTAGCCCATGGCGGTGTAGGTACCTGGATCGGCAAACACATCCCCCGAGGGCGTGATAAACAAAATGTCGGCACCCTTTTTGTTGATATTGTAATCCACCTGAACGCCGGTGATCTCCTCGATGTCTTCCACAAAAAAGTCGAGCATATCTTTAAAGGCATGCGGCTGGATACCCAGATGGTTGCCGGTACGGTAGCAATTGGCCACCGGCGTGGCGATCCAATCGATGTTGAGCCCCAGCAGGTTCAACAGCTCCCGCCCCATAATGGTAATCTCGGCGGTATCGATGCCGTAAGGGCAAAACACCGAGCAGCGCCGGCATTCGGAGCATTGGAACAGGTAGTACCACCATTCCTTGAGAACATCGATGCTCATCGGCCGCGCCCCGTTTATTTTGCCCAGAATTTTACCCATGCGGGTAAAATCATTGCGGTAAACGGATCGCAACAGCTCGGCCCTTAGGACCGGCATGTTTTTGGGATCCCCGGTTCCGATGAAGTAATGACACTTGTCGGCGCAGGCTCCGCAACGCACGCAGATATCCATAAATACTTTAAACGATCGAAATTTCTCCAACCGCTCCTTAAACCCTTCATGGATGATTTGCTGCCAGTTTTCGGGCAACTGCCAGTCATCGTCCAGCGGGTTCCATTCTCTGGCATGGGGAAGGCCGACATATTCAACACTTTTGGGATTGGCGGCATAACAGTACATGCCCTTGCGGATATTAACCGGAACCTCCATCCAGTCCGTTTTGGGTGGACGGTGATCGATCTGAATGAGCTCTTCCGGTCTGGGTGTTTCGTCTGCCATAGTTTACTCCTTTTCCTCTGCTTGCTCCGGCGCAGAAGCCGCTTCTTCCGCCGCTGCGGGTTCCGGCATTTTTTCAACCGGCACTCCGGCTTCAACCATTTTGTCCCTGAATTCGTCCTCGTACTCTTCATAGGTATGCACCGGCACCGGATAATTCCAGGGATTCACGTGCCGGCGGGCGCGGGTGTCGGTGGGCATGTTGCGCGTCGGGCTTAAAAATACGCCGCCCAGATGCATCAATTTGCTGAACGGAAAATAGGCGATCAGGATACTGACCAGAAAGACATGCACAAAGAAGATGGGGCTAACGTTTTCGGGTATGATGGGGCGAAAGGTAACCAGTCCCAGGGTGAGCTCCTTGGCGGCAGTCACATCAATCTTGGCAAAATAGCGCATCAAGATACCGCTGAGCGCAATCGCAAATATCAGAAACAGCGGAAAATAATCCGATGCAATCGAAATATATTTAACCTGGCGCACAAACAACCGCCTGAGAAAGAGGTAGCCGACAGCAGCCAGCAGCACAAAACCGGAAAGATAAACCCCGGGCAGACCGAATTTAAAAGCCGGATAAATAATCTCAACCCGGAAAAAACTGTCGACATTTTCGACCAATTGCACGAAAAACGGCACCGGCTCGGTAAAAAACCGAAGGTGGCGGATGAGTACGACTAGAAACGCATAATGGAAAGCCAGCGCGCCCACCCATAGAAAAATTTCCAACTGGTAGGACAAACGGCCGCCCTGAGTTAGCTTCATGCGCGTGTTACGGAACAAAGACCGAAATGTTAATATCTCCAGAGCCATCCGCACGACGATCTGCCAGCCCTTCACCGGATTATCAAACTTGGAATGCTGAATCCAGGGCAAAGATCTTTGCTGACCGCCCGTGGTGGGGATGGAAAAGGGCACCGGTGACCGTGACCAGTTGACCATGCGATAGGCAAATCCCAGCACAAATGTAAGAATCGCCAGGTAGGGGACAACCACACCCAATAGATATTGCATTCCTGAAAACTGGGCGCCCAGATAGGAGATCAGAAATAAAATGATAACGGCAATCAGCGGAACGATGTACCTTAAATTCATTGAAGAGCACCTCTTTATATGGCCACTGCCTGCCGGCACTGCCGGCATACTCGTAGCCGGGTTGTGAATATTATGATTTAACGCCTTCCTGCTTTCGGGGCGCTTGTGAAGGGTCTACGATTAAGCCGGCCCGCTTAAATGCCCGAAAAGTCTGGCTGCGCGTTTCGTTCGCCGCAATTTCATATATCTTTTCCCGACAGTTCACATACAGGTCAAAGGCCATCAGACTGAGCTGGTCGATCCTGGATTCAAAGCTTAGAAGCTCTTTGAGCTGTACCGCAGTCTGGAGCTCATCTGACAGGCAGTCCCTGAGGACCTTTTTCAATAGGAGAACAAAGGCTGTCGCCTTAGAAGGCGTAAAATCCTGGAC